>NZ_JBTYKD010000160.1:0-27290 GCF_054880495.1 Nostoc sp. | reverse complement strand
ATTAACTTTACATTTAATTTATATTTCTGCAACTCCGCTTCAAGTTGTGGTAGAACATTTGCAGATGAATCTTGTTCTAGGAAAAAACTCACTTTGAAGGGACGCTGTTCTGAATCTGGTTGCAGAACTAACTCTCGGTATTTTTTAGTAATAGATAATACAGTTTCGCGTTCCCATCCCGGAGAGAGAATTTCTGACCAACCTGAGTCTGGAGTATCACTACCATCTAGGTAGATTTCTGTACCCACAGAAAGGACAAGAGCATCTGGTTGCAAAAGATTTTTTTGAGCTTGGAGTTCTTTGTAAAGTAGAGGCGATCGCCCAGTAGCATAAACGATTTTAGTGCCGTATTCTTGGCGATGTCTGTTCAGCAGTTGATTTAGTTCTGGTAAAGCGCTGTCATCGCCCACGGTGCGATATACAAGCGTATCATCTAAGTCTGTTACAAAAAGAAATGGGTTCATGATTAGAACTCTTGCAAAATTTCGTTATTGTACCGCGTGAACAGACTTTTGCAAGAAGTTTACTAAAAACAAAACAAGTTGGAAACTCGCGTTTACCAATAACCTTGCAGGCTAAGTAGTTATTAGAAGGGAATTTTTCTATATTGCTTGATCGTGCCTGCGATCGCAACTACGTGTATTTCAAAAATAAAATATGAGTCCTATATAAAGCTCAGGATATGTAGAATAATATTACATCACCACACTTGGCTGCTTTTTGAAAGAACTCTACCACATAGATATAGTAATCGGTTATGTACTCATTCTCATGTTATTTCTTACAAGATTAGGCTACTGTTTTTGATGTCCTATAATATAGGCTTCCGATTTCCGATTTCAGTGGCTCATTCACATTGAGTAAAATTTATACTATGAGTTTTATGCAGATTATTGCTACTATTCATCAGTCAAAGTTTCAATCAACAAATCTACCTGTTGCTGTCGCTGCTGCAAAAAACTTTCGCACTGACGCACATACTCAACAGCAGTTGCAAATTGGTCAAACACAGCTGACAATTCCAACTCACCCGCTTCAATGCGAGCGATAATTTCCTCTATCTCAACAACCTTCGCCTCATAATTCCAACCTTCCTCAGAATTAGAAGCACCCTTACGTTTAACCATCAACCTCTCTGTGTCCTCTGCGCCTGGAGTGGTTCGTTTATTTCCATAACCTTTACTTTAACCCCACCCTGCCCCAATTGAATGAACAAATCTTGTCCTATTTCTAACTCCGCCGCCGATCGCGCGATCGCTCCATCTTCCCCCCTAACCACCGCATAACCACGCTGTAAGACCGCTTTCGGGTCAAGACTAGCCAACTTTTGCCGCAATAATTCCAGATGCTGTGTTGCTTGCTGCGATCGCCCCGTGGTAATTTGCACCAATTGCTGACGCTTCCAAGCCAACTTTTCCACCTCTAATTGCACTTGTCGATCTAACCGCAAACGTCGCAAACGATTCCGCAATACTTGCAGCTTATTTTCAGCAGTTTCCCAAGAGTCATGCACCGCTTCACGTAAAGCCAAAACTCGCCCCCGATGCTCAGTATACAACTCAGAAAGTTCTGGCACAACCATTTCCGCCGCCGCAGTCGGTGTATGCACACAAGCATCTGCAACTAAATCTGCCAAAGATTCATCCCTTTGATGACCAATACCAGTAATTATAGGAATAGAACAACTAGCAAGCGCTCGCACCACTCGTTCATCATTAAAGCAAGCCAATTCCTCAACCGCGCCACCACCCCGCGATAAAATTAGCACTTCGGCGCGTCCATCTCTTTCCACCCGCTCAATTGCTTTGACGATAGATTCCGGCGCTTGCTCACCTTGCACTGTAGCCGGAGAAAATAAAACGTGTAAACCTGGATACCTTTGCTTGAGAGTTTTTTGAATATCACCCCAAGCCGCCGCAGTTGGTGAAGTGACGACAGCGATCGTTTGGGGGTGAGTTGGGAGCGATCGCTTTCTTTGCGCGTCGAACAACCCCTCAGCCAGCAAGCGATTTTTTAGTTGTTGATAGCGTAGCGCCTGTAAACCAACACCAGCCGGTAGAGTTCGCCAAACTGATAACTGATACTCTCCCCGTTGCGGATACACGCGAATGCTGCCCAAAATGATTATCTGCTCACCGGGAACGGGTATCTGGGCGAGTTTTGGCAATTGGCTATTCCATACTACACACTTAATTCCGGCGGTGCGATCGGTATCTTGCAGCGTGAAAAATAACCCACTGCGATGGTGGTTAGCGCTGGAAACTTCGCCAGTTACCCAAACTTGCCGTAATTGTTCATCTTGCTCTAACAGCAAGCGGATATAGTCAGTTAATCCAGATACCGAAAGTGCAGTATCGAGAATCAGAGAGTCGGGAAGGTCGAAAGTCATTAAATATGCCTGAAAGCATTTGTGCTGGAGCGATTTTAGCATTTTAATGAAAACCAAAGGTTAACCCAGTAAACGCTTCAATCTTTTGTAGACATCATCATCATTGCGCTTACCGACTAAAATCACTTCTATTAAATCTTGATCGGGAAAATACCTGTAAACAATCCGATATTCACCACTATCAACTCGATATAAATCCTGATAACCAGATAGCTGCTTACTATCAGTGGGTAAAGGCTCAACATTCAAAGCCAAAACCTTTTTTGCAATCTGTGCTGCTATTTTAGGCTGTAAACCGTTGAGAAAATCAAGAACAGTTGCTAGACCATCAAGCTTCGCCATTAGCTAAATGCTCTAGTGCAGATGTAAAAGCCTCTGTACCAATCATTTTGGACTGACTCAGAGCAACTTCAGCTGCTTGACCAAAAACCATATCCTCTAATTCTTCCAGCCGATTAATTAATTTTTGGTAGCTCTCGGCTGAAATAATCACATGACTAGGCCGTGATTGCTTAGTTAGTAGGACTGGCTCAGTAGCAGCCTTATCAAAAACCTCACCGTGTTTGTTACGAGCATCTGTAAGAGTGTAGGTCTGCATAGCAATTTTGACTACTTTAGACATTTTGACTATATTTTAGCAGATAACTCTTCTCAAATTTTTTATTCTGTGTTAGCTGTTTGTTGGGGGATGTCGTCTAACCAGTGTAATACGCTCTTAATCCTTACTCTGTGCCTGTTTAAGCCCAATGTCGTTTAAGAGCCATTTCCCGACATTTTCCCTTTCAGAGGACTCGCAGGAGACGGTAGACTTGCTAATTTGTTGTTAAGTATTAATACTATGTCCAATAAATTACAAAAGCTTTATTATTGAGTCACTATTTTTGCATAAAGGCAGTAAGATATAATGTTTCAAGAATGTATTTATTCACCTCAATTTAAAGAGTTTTTGTCCCAGGATTTTGATAACTTACCAATAAATCAACGTTTAATTAAATGGCATTTAAAAATCCCTCGCTATCTTTTAAGTAAAAAAAAGTAAAATGTTATAATACTGATTTTTTCGTCACTTCTAAATCTCGGTTGAGATTCAGAGTAATTTAAATGTGTTTATTCCGATATTTCCGGTTCTTCAGTACATAGTATGCTTAACTAATAGTTAAAATGCCAATTTAATAAGCATCTAACTCGGAAATTGTCAAAGTTTATAAATCCATAACCGGAACGTTTAATCAACTTGATCTTGTTATTAATACCTTCCACAGCACCACTATTTGTCCCATTATCAAAGTAAGCAATTATCTCATCAAACCAACGGATAATAGTATTGTTACTCTTGGGAAAACATTTTTTAGCTTTCGATAACCACATACCGAGTTTAAAAACTCCCGGATACCAATTATCTGTCTTATTAAAAATCTTTCTAAATTTTTCTTTTAATTCATGCATTTCTTTTAAGACGGGAGATACATTCTTGACTTCAGAAAGTTTATTTATTTGCTCTTCATTTAAGTCTGAGTCATTTTTAAGTAAAACGTACTTACTATTTTTTAATCCCGATAAAGCTTTTTCATATTCAGCTTTTTTTGATGATAATTGCGCTTTTTGAATTAATTCTTCTAGACTCCGCTTTTCTCGTTTTCTCTGTGTATCTAATTCTTGATTAATCTGTGTCATTACATGAAATCTATCTGCTACTACTTGAGCATTGGGCATTAATTCTGTGACAACGTTTTTATAACCAACCCACAAATCTATACTCACTTCCTCAATTTGTTGTAAGACCTCAGATCCCCATTCTAAAAGGGTTTTCTTCACTACTTCTTGCGTGCGCCCATTTAAAATAGTTACTAGCTTAGATGTATCTAAATCTATTAGTACGGCGCAGTAATTACCCTTGCCCTTAACCAGAGCTATCTCATCGATTCCAAGTCTTTTTATCAGAGAGGGTTTGTCATCAGATAATTCTTTAGATGCGTCTTTTAACATTCTTTCTATTTCTTCTGTTGTCACTATCCCTTGATCAGCTACACTGTGAATATCGTTTTCTATTACCTCTTGTATTATCTTGTGTGCCAGCCGTTTTGTATAAGTTCTTTTCTGGCTCACGAAATCTAGATTCTCACTAAAAAGTTTTTTACATTCTTCGCATTTGAATTGTCTTCTATTTATTTCTAAAAATACTGGTTTCTCACCGAAAGGTAAATCTTTAACAATGTATCGATGATTTTGATGTAATCTATGGCTTTTTGTCCCACAGCGAGGACAAGTACTGTATGATTTTATTGATTCTATTTGTAAAATCATTCCTATGCCGACATGAAGGCGATGTGATATAACTTTCACATCTTTTAAATCTAGAAGCTCTGTTAGTATTTTAATATTTTGTTTCCTGTTCATAACTGTAAATAGACAAAAAATATTTTTCTAGTACTTACAGTTAATAATCAATCTGCATTCTAAGTCAATCAGGTCAAAGGTTTAACTAAAGATTTTATGCAATTTTTTATACTTTTGAACCTTTGCAGCTAATAATTTAGCATAGTAAGTACTGAAGAACCAATATTTTTAAGTGCTTGTGTCAACATAATTTCACATATTCTGCTCACATATTGTGCATAACGGCAAAAACACACCGCTTAAAAAACCCCCCTAACGCCACCGCATCCAATCCATCAACCCATTCCCTCACAATCCCCTTCATACCCAGTAGCACGTCTGAACCTGTAAGCTATAGCCTGCAAAGATTTGACACCCGATTAACCGGAGTTTTTTACCCTTACTACACCATTAGCGCTCTCTAGAAAAAACGTGACAATTACAGTTCTGATAAGTAATAAAGACCCACCCCACTCATTCCCCCGTTATCCCAATTCTCACCCCGTAGCGCGTCTCTAGCTGTGGGGTTTTGCTTTGGTGGTTGAGTGGGATCGCGGTAAAGGTAGGTATTCTCAATAAACAAGTAGGAAAAATAGGCTTTAAAGTATACAGTGTAAAGAGTTGATAATTTTTAAATCGAAATATGCATTATTAGGAAATATTTCTGATAATAAGTGTGTCAAAACTGCGTCACTTTTTTGAAAACAGAAAAAAGTGACGCAGAAAAAAAACGCTAAAAAGTGCATAGTTGTAAGGTTTTTTTTCAACTTGGTGCAAAAAACCGCTACTCTAGGGGAGATGATATGCTGATTGGTATGGGCGATCGCTCCTAATTTAGCAACCTCCGTAAATGCTCACGAGTCCGGTTTTACTCACAGTGTTGCTTAGGTAATTTATTTTTTCTTTGAAAACCCCTTGCTTACCCAGCCAAAAAAAGCTATCTCTGAATGCAAGTTGGTATCATTATGCAAGATTACCCTAATCTGGTAGCAATCGAGTTACGATCTTGTCATACCCTTTTTTGATTTGAGAACTCCTATTCCAGAATTTTCTGGTTAAAATAGTATATCTGTTCTACTCAAACTCCCAAAGCAACACTCCTTAAAACCATATATTTAGAGGCATAAGAAGCAGGAATGGCTATCAACACCGATACTTCAGGCAAGCAAAAAGCGCTGACTATGGTGCTTAACCAGATTGAGCGCAGCTTTGGTAAAGGAGCAATCATGCGCCTGGGGGATGCTACCCGGATGCGGGTGGAGACAATTTCTAGTGGGGCGCTCACCTTGGATTTAGCATTGGGTGGTGGTTTACCCAAGGGGCGGGTAATTGAAATTTATGGGCCGGAAAGTTCCGGGAAGACTACTGTAGCGCTACATGCACTCGCCGAAGTGCAAAGAAATGGCGGTATTGCTGCCTTTGTCGATGCTGAACACGCCCTTGATCCTACATACGCTGCGGCATTGGGTGTAGATATTGACAATTTGCTGATTTCCCAACCTGACACTGGCGAGTCAGCTTTAGAAATTGTCGATCAGCTTGTTCGTTCTGCTGCGGTTGATATTGTAGTAATTGACTCAGTAGCAGCACTGGTTCCGCGTGCTGAAATTGAAGGGGATATGGGTGATATCCACGTCGGTCTTCAGGCGCGGTTGATGAGCCAAGCTTTGCGTAAAATTACTGGCAATATTGGGAAATCTGGTTGTACAGTAATTTTTATTAACCAGTTACGGCAAAAAATTGGTGTTACTTACGGTAGCCCAGAAACTACTACTGGCGGTAACGCATTGAAATTTTACGCTTCGGTGCGCTTAGATATTCGCCGGATTCAAACTTTGAAAAAAGGTACAGAAGAATTTGGGAACCGCGTCAAAGTTAAAGTTGCTAAAAATAAAGTAGCTCCGCCTTTTAGGATTGCGGAATTTGACATTATTTTTGGCAAAGGAATTTCTACCTTGGGTTGTATTGTAGACTTAGCAGAAGAAACTGGCGTGCTTGTCCGCAAGGGAGCTTGGTACAGCTACAATGGCGACAACATTTCTCAAGGACGAGACAACGCCATTAAGTATCTAGAAGAAAAGCCTGAATTTGCGGAACAAATTAAGCAACTGGTGCGTGAAAAGCTAGATAAAGGCGCTGTTGTTTCTGCTAACTCTGTAGCTAAACCCAGTGAAGGAGATGAAGAGGAAGAAGACGATTTAGAGCCAGAAGAATAAGGAATGTAGATTTATTAATCTGCAACTTTTAATCTGTAGTGGGTTACAAAGACAGTTAACCCACCTTTTCCAAGGTATTGATGAGTTACAGCAAGCCATAAAAATGATTGCTTCTATATGACGAGCAATCATTTTTATGGCTTTTTTCGTTGGAATCAGATAATTTTCAATTTTTTAGCTGGGATTGTATAGTATTTGTCTGCTAAAAAAGTGGTCTAAAATTTCTGATTTCGGTTTTAAACTGAAGTTGTGATAAATTTTAGCTTTAACTTGTCACGAATGATTGCCTAGACGGATGCGATCGCCATTTACAAACGAGCCAATTGTACTGTTGAAATCAATATGTTGAATAGCATAGCTCCGAAATCCCAACTTTCAACTTACAACAAGCCTCGTTTACCATTGGGGCGGATGGTCATCCAATTTGTTTTTGCTAGCGCTAGCTGCTCATCAGAAATTTTGGCACTGGTGAGATTAGCACCACACAGATTAGCTCCTCGCAGGTTAGCATTGCTGAGATAAGCATTGCTAAGGTCTGCACCTCGCAGGTCTGCCCCTTCTAAATCAGCATGGTTAAAGTATGCTTTGGTTAAATTAGCATCCTTGAGATTTGCTCGAGTCAGACTGGCTCTGCCAAAGTCACTATTTTGGAGATTAGCTCCCTGGAGATTGGTTTTTTGCAATTGAGCGGAATGGAAATTTGTTTGCGATAAGTCAGCACCTTGCAGGTTCAGCAAATTTAAATTGTGTAGGGCAAAATCCCGTCTTCCTTTCAGATAGGCTGTTAATAAACCTTGGGTATCTAACTTCCTCTGAATTTTAGAATTTTGAACTTGGGAACCATTGCTGTTGCTGTTAGCTAAAATTGTTGATTTGCTCATCCCAGAACCCTGCTGTAATCCGGCCACTTCCGCTGCCTTGGCTCGTCTAGCGCGAATTGCTGCCGCTACATGTGCCACTCCTAGACTGGTAACACCACTAGAAGGGTTGTTAGATAAAACAGCAGAATTTTCCCGGTGGTTGTGTGTTCGCTCTTTAGATCCACTATCAGATTTAGTCAGTAAACCTTTTGCTAAACTATCTAAATATGGTTCTATTTCCAATGCTCTAAGAACTTCTGCTGCTGATTGATAGCGATTACGTACAGACACCTCTAACATTTTTCGCAATACCTTGCTCAAGTGGTCACTCACTTGCACAAGCTGTTCCCACATCATCTCGCCAGTTTTGGGATTGTAATCTAAATCTTTAGGAGTTTTGGTAGTCAATAAATAAATGCATGTTACCCCCAGTGCATAGATATCACTGGCGTAAACTGGACGCATAGCCATTTGCTCTGGAGGTGCAAAACCAGGAGTACCAATGGCATAGGCAGTTAATGCTGTCTGTCCTGATTGACTTGCCGCAGCTTGGCTTACTTGGTCTTTGACGGCACCAAAGTCGATGAGTACCATTCTGGCATCTTGAGTGCGGCGAATTAAGTTGGATGGCTTGATATCACGGTGAATCACCTTTTGCTCATGGATGTATTGCAGCAGTGGCAGAGTCTCGCTCAAAAATTGCTTGACTCCATTTTCGCTCAAGATACCGTTAAGTTTGACCTCCTCCTGCAAGGTATCACCACTGATGTATTCTTGAACTAAGTAGAATTGTTCATGATCTTCAAAATAGTCTAACAATCTTGGTACTTGGGGATGATTGCCAATCTTGCCTAGAGTTTTGGCTTCTCGCTCAAAGAGTTCTCTAGCCATCTTTAAAACGTGTGGGGCGCTTCCTGATGGGCGTAATTGCTTGATTACGCAACTCGGTTCTCCGGGTAAGCCTTGATCATTGGCTAAGAAGGTTGCTCCAAAGCCACCCTGACCTAATGGTTTGATCACCTGATAGCGATCGCGCAATAGTAGTTGGGAGCCACAAGACTGACACCTTTGGCTATTTACCAAATTTTCGGGATTGGGACAGATAGGATTTAAGCAGTAGCTCATGCACTCTCAACTCGCTGCACGAATAATCACCGGGAATGTTATACTCTGTTTCTGTTATACTCTTTTTCAATTATTTAAATATTAATCAACTCTTGCAAGGTAATTTTTGCTGGAAATCTTTTGAAGATTTTATAAAGTTTAACTGAGATTATGTAAAGCGATCGCCATAACGAGATGATTTATTATACTTACATTATTAAGTAGTATTTAGCCTACTTTATACCAATTCGTAATTCGTAATGACGCTCTCTTAACCGAGGTTTGACCCTCACCCCCAGCCCCTCTCTCAATTTTGGGAGAGGGGAGCAAATTATTCTAGTTCCCCCTTCTCCCAACTTGGGAGAAGGGGTTAGGGGATGAGGGCAAAACGTCTTCTCAAAGCAGATTTTTTCTTAAGTTGACACCAATGATTGATGAATTGCCCCTAGCGCGTGTAGTTTTGCGTAAGTCCTATGTAGTCTTATTTTGGAGAATTGGTATGTAAAAGTATTCGAGGGCAGTGCCCAACGCCAGTTGCTCTACTTGAGGTTTCCCTAAGTAGAGCAACTGGCTCTCCTACAGAAAATCGCTGTAGGATTTTGGATACCCAAATAAATTTGGAGGCAATTTAGAATTATCTCCATTAGTCCTTAAGAGACTATTAGCTGGCTTTCATGTTCACACTAATCAGCTGTTCGATAAGTGCCACAACATCACTGCGGCTGAGTTTCTCTTTCCCATTAGCAAGAGCGTCAAGAGTGCCATTAGCCAAGGTTAAGGGAATTTGGCAAAAATCTAAGGCAGGTCCAGTAGGAAGGTCTTTGGTGTAAGCTTCTGCCAGGACTAGATTGCGCCGCGCATACTCTTGCATATTTGCTGCACTCCAACCCTCTGGGAAAAAGTCTACCCCACGCCCTAAATCTTCAGTATGGTTACGCAGGATATTAATTGCTTGTAAACCCCGACCAAACCCAATTGCCTGGGTCCGATTAGTTTGGGTTCCATCATACCAAGTCCATAAGTCCGATAGTAACAATCCCACTGCACCTGCAACCCCAAAGGTATAACGATCCAAATCGGATTCTGTGTAAATTTTCCAGTTATTTTCTGCCCAGTAAGCCATCCGGTCTGCCATTGCAGCAGTGGCATCCCAAATTCGAGGTGCAATGGTCTCTGGTGCTAGCAGCGACCATTCTCTAATGCTCACAGTAACTTCTTCTAAGGTATTCTCATACCCGGTAAATGCTGCAAAGAAAGCATCTACCGCGAAGCCATCAACTCCTGTCTGTAACGTCATGCTAATCGCTCTTAACAGCTTTGCTTTGGTAGCGTTATCTAGTTTAGGATGATCTTCAATTTGATCAATGGCACGCATACACAAATATGCTGATGCTACTGCTTCTTGCAATCCTGGCGGTAAAAGACTGATTGGGATATAAAAAGTTCGACTAGTTTCTTTGAGGATTTGCAATGCATCTCTACGTAAATTCATGTTTTCACTCCCCACTTGATTTTTGCACCACATGAAGTTGGCAGTTTTTTGATGATACTGGATATAGTTTTGACTAAACCTTAAAAACTATAGACCATAAAATACGATAGTATTTCATCTAAAAATTAATAGTTTTTGGTGTTGCAATTAACAAAACTCTCAAATTTATCAAATTCTAATCTAGTATAGAGGGTTTTGGTTGCAAAAATGCGTCAGGTCTCGTTTGATATAGCTTTCATCAACTTTTAGTTGAGATATAAAGAATTATGGTAATCTTTGGTTGATTACGGCAAAATTTTTCTATGAGCAAACATCCATTTTCGGGATTTTAAACTGTTTTAAGTCTGCGTTAATCTGATTAACAAAGTGTAATTGTTGTATATATAATGACAATTTAGCAGAAGCTGGTAACGGATGACAGGAACTATACGCACCTTTAGAATGCGAACGGCGGCTTGCCGAAGAGTTAAGGACAGTTAAATTGGACATAGAGGGCTGCAATACCTGGGTTGGGTTACGGCGGAGCTTGATCAGTTACAGTGGAAGCCAGATTACTGTTTAAGGTGATACAAAGTGACCATAACCTAGAACAAGAAGTTCCCGTATATTTACGAGATTGACAACTCAACAAAATATTTGTGAATATTTGACCTCTCACGGGTCTCAAGATATGGAAATTCAAGTAGTTATTTCGAGCAGCTAAAGCTATAGTCTTCACTTTTTACTTGTTTTCCACTGATGTTACCCCATTAATCACTGGGCTGTTGATTACCTCTCTCTGCGTTATTAAACTGCGAACCGTGACACGGGCAATTTCAGGTCTTTTCTGAGGAATTCTAGGCGACGATACAGTTGAGGTGAGTACAGATTGCAGAATATTCGTGCAGTGTGCCGTTTTGCTCTCGGTAAGCTGCGACTTTTGTTAAACGACAGTGCACCACTGTACCTCTACCGGGAGCAGCTTTTTCAACGGAATCAACATCTCCTGGTTTCACCCAATTTAATAAAATCTTTTGCTAGAGAGATATACAATATTACTAATCGCTACTGCTGGGGAAGCTGGATCTATTTAGGGCTTTCAACTAATCTGGGCGATTGTTTTAGGGACAATTTCTGTAATTTTTCTGGTGAAAATATCTAGACGTTTAGCAGCCGTTAGCAAACATACAATTTTTATATCATTGCACTAGTTGCAGAAATTGTTGTTGATTTTCTGGTTTTAGCAGCCGAAATTGGCGGTGTTTGTATTGCCCTGCAACTAGTAACAAGCATTAGTTTCCAGTGGTTTGCTTTACCCGTGGTCTTTGCAATTTGGTTGCTACTTTGGAAAGGAAAATTTGGATTAATTGAAAACGGTATTTCTTTATTTGGATTAATTACTATGCATCAGATAATTTATTATTTAATATTTCCTTAGTGTGGTAACGACAGCTTGTGCGTTCATAACGACAGAACTTGGTAGTGCGATTCGTTGGCTAATGAATCACGGTAATCAATCCGTACATAACTAGCCCAACCCAGCAGCAGATTACTGCACCAAAAAGGGGTTGAACTCTCAAAATGATGTAGGTGAAAGTCCTACCAGCAAGGCTCATGCTTGACTCCTTATCTGCCCACACCGAACAAGCTCGATTCTTGTAGAGTGAAGCTCTTAACAGGGCGCAATCAGACTACCGTTATGGGTGGACACTGGCGCTAATAGGGAGTTCCTATGGTAAAACAGATGCCTATAAAAGTAACCCAGTCTGAAGCGGGACATATCTCTAAATTCCCGACTACATCAGAGCAAAAACCCCGCCGCATTCTGCCAACATAGCGGTAAGAGCTTGGGGGTCTGATGGTTAAAGTGGCACTACCTAACGGAACAATCAATCACTTTGAGGGAACGAATAAAAACGAATCAAAGGTCTTGGGGAAGTCGAACCCCAGGTAGGTAAGGCGAGATACGGAACCCCTTTGATTCGGGTAGGATGCGGTGTAATTACTGCAAGGTATACGACGGTGAAACCTCTAAGGCATTAAAACGTCAAAACCATACGTGTGGTCACTGTGGTATGAAGTGTACAAGTGAAGAACAAATACACCTACATCACATCGACGGGAATCATAACAACCGGAAAGTAAAAAATCTGATTGCTATACATGAGTCCTGTCACGACTATATCCACATGAGCAAAAGGGTTATCCCTTAATAATATCGGGAGCCGGATGCAGGGAAACCCGCACGTCCGGTTCTAACAGAGAGGTGCGCTGGGTAATACCAGCCATCGACTCTACCTGGTAACGACAGCTTGTGCATTACCAGAACCACTCTTGCTAAAAAATATCTGCTAATCTTTCACCCAACTTCTAGCGAAAGAAAGAGTTTTAGGCTGAGTATCTCTGTAATCATGAATGCTGACAAGTGTTAACTGCTTAATAAGTGATATGCCGCAATATTTCGGAAAACTACCCACTACTAACCAAGCTTGGACAAGTGTTAGCAATGTAAAAGCTGTAACCTGGGACAATAATATTATTAATTTTGACTGTGGCGACTCACGCCTAACGATTAGCGTACTTGCTCCTAATTTAATCCGCGTGCGTTTTGCACCAACTGGGGAATTTATGCCTCGCCGTTCTTGGGCAGTGACACTGGATGATGCAGAATGGGCAATAACACCTTTTGCGGTGCGAGAAACTGAAGCAACGGTAGAAGTTGAAACAGCACAGATTCGTGTATGTGTTCAGCGAGAAAAGTGCCGCATCGCCTGTTTTGACAAAGCTAATCGTCCTTTTGCCCAAGATGCAGAGATGGGGATGGCTTGGCGGATGGGCGCAGTTGCGGGGTGGAAGGAAATTGCAGCCGATGAACATTTCTATGGCTTTGGTGAACGCACAGGCTTTCTAGATAAACTCAGCCAGGTAAAAACCAACTGGACAACGGATGCCTTAGATTATGATGCACTGAGTGATGAAATGTACCAAGCAATTCCATTTTTTATGGCTTTGCGCCCAGAGGTAAGCTATGGCATCTTTTTCAATACCACTTTTTGGAGTCAGTTCGATATCGGTGCTGAACAACCGGGGGTTTGGAAGATGGAAACTCGCGGCGATGAATTAGATTATTACATTATCTATGGTCCCGAACCTGCCCAAATCCTGGAGACTTACACTCAGCTAACTGGGAAAATGCCATTACCGCCGAAATGGGCGCTAGGTTATCATCAATGTCGGTGGAGTTACGAATCAGAAATTGTTGTGCGGGAACTAGCAAAGGAATTTCGTCAGCGCCGCATTCCCTGCGATGTTATTCACCTCGATATTGACTATATGCGGGGTTATCGGGTGTTTACTTGGAGTCCTCAACGCTTCCCCAACCCGGCAAAACTTATTAGTGATTTAGCAGAAAATGGTTTCAAAACAGTCACTATCATTGATCCTGGTGTGAAGTATGAACCAGAAGCCAATTATGATGTTTTTGACCAAGGAATAGAAAACGACTATTTTGTGCGTAAAGCTGATGGTGCGTTGTTCCACGGTTATGTGTGGCCTGAGAAAGCTGTTTTTCCTGACTTTTTGCGTCCTGATGTGGGTGTTTGGTGGGCTGATTTACACAAAAGCTTAACTGATATTGGTGTGGCAGGAATTTGGAATGATATGAATGAACCTGCCATAAACGATCGCCCTTTCGGCGATGATGGTGAAAAGATTTGGTTTCCCCTAGATGCACCGCAGGGGGGAAATGAGGATAATTCAAAATCCAAAATCCAAAATCCAAAATCTAAAATTGATGCGACTCATAGAGAAGTGCATAATTTGTATGGGTTGATGATGGCTAAAGCTTGTTATGAAGGGTTGCAATGGCATCGAGGCTCAGAGCGATCGTTTGTGTTAACGCGATCAGGTTATGCTGGTGTGCAACGCTGGTCTTCTGTGTGGATGGGAGATAACCAATCGTTATGGGAGCATTTAGAAATGTCTCTGCCGATGCTTTGCAATATGGGACTTTCGGGTGTGGGGTTTGTGGGTTGCGATATTGGCGGGTTTGCTGGTAACGCCACAGCTGAATTATTTGCTCGCTGGATGCAGGTAGCAATGCTTTACCCGTTGATGCGCGGCCATTCGGCAATGTCTACTGCTCCTCATGAACCTTGGGCATTTGGCGATCGCGTTGAAAATATCTGTCGAGAATATATTAACCTACGTTATCAACTACTTCCCTACATTTATAATCTTTTTTGGGAAGCGGCAACAACGGGCGCACCGATTTTAAGACCATTATTATACCATTTCCCCAACGATCCGAAAACTTACACTCTCTACGATCAAGTATTACTAGGTGCGTCGCTGATGGCTGCACCAATTTACCGCCCTGGAGTTGAGCATCGATCTGTCTATTTACCCCTTGGCACTTGGTATGATTGGTGGAGTGGCGATCGCTATGAAGGCCCGATTCATATTCTGGCTCATGCACCATTGGAAAGAATGCCACTGTATGTCCGTAGTGGTGCGATCGTTCCTATGCAACCTGTCAGGCAATACGTTGATCAAGCCCCGCTCGACGAGATTCGATTACGGATTTGGCGTGGTAATAACGAATATCAGCTATTTGAAGATGATGGACACACAAACGAGTATCAAGATAAAAACTTTTCGCTAGTAAATATCAGCGTATTTACTGATAAAAATCAAACAGTAGTTGAAATTGGAGCGAGAATGGGAGAATGGACACCTCCACCGCGTGAAGTGATTGTAGAACTTGTTGGTGTTGGAGAGCAACGTTTCCAAGATGATGGTAAGCAACGTAGCCTGCAATTCTGAAATACTCCCAAAGCTGGCTTATCTATTACTCTATAACTGTGCAACAAAAAATATGCACGGGGTTAATGTAGGTAGTTACAAGTGATAAGCTGTTCCACATTTAACTTACATATCTTGGGCGGGCGAGACGCCCACCCCACAATAAATGTACAATTTCAGATTATGCAAAATAGATGTGGTTTACCTTACCTACGGCGGCTTATTAATTGCCGCGATCGCACTATCTTTTATATTGGGGTGGGTAATTGTTGAAGTTCAACGAGCAGGGCAATACGATCTGGCGTTTGCAGTATCAGTGTTTGCGATCGTCCTGATTGCGATCGCAACCACCAGAATTAGGGGAACTATTGGGGATTCGTCATACATCTGCAATTTGTTTTTACAAAATAAAAAATCAATTTCAAATGCAATCCTCACTTCGTGACGCTTCTCTACGAGAGGCTCCGCCAACGCGAACATCCCGCGCTCACAATCCCCATCTTAAAAGTACCTTGTTCGCGTCGCGGACGCACCAGAAGATGGGAACTTCCGCGCCATGCCCTCGGATATTTTTATTTCAATTATGAATAATCATTGTGTATTGGGGCGATGTTTTAACTACCGGGACTCAGGAGTTTGTTGCAGACGTAATAGGCTATCGTAAACCTGCCGTTTTAACATATTGTTATTTTGTAGTTCTAGAGTAATTTTGTTGAACTGATCAAAGCTCAAACCATTATCTGCGACAATTTTTTGAGCGCGAGTACAGTAATTGACTGCAATATCTTGAGCTTTCTTTGGAAGACCATTGAAGCTGTTAGAATCGTTACAAACAATCTTGGGAATTTCTCCATTGCCAATAAGTTTTTTAATTTCTTCAAAGGCATTTTGACGTGCTGGCTCCATTGCTAGCACGGCTTGAGCGTAACTGTCGATTTCAGTATTGTTAACTATTGGTAGTGGAGTTTGAGCATCAACTTTTAAACTCAATGAAAAAGCGTTTAAAATCACACCCGCAGTAGCGAGCGCGCCCAAAAAGAATGATTGGGAAAGGATTCGCTTTCGGCTATGTCGGGAAAATAAATCGGAAATTTTCTTCATATAGTGTGTGACACAAAACTACATCAGGATATTTATAAGAACTTTGAATTATTTTCGGAGTTGGAAGTTCCAGCAACTACTCAATACAACATCAAGCTTTTATATTTGATTGTGAATTGCCTCGACATACTTGACAAAGTTCGATTATTTTAGTCTGGAGTGTTGACATTTCTGATGCTCCTTGCTTGAGGCTGACTTCCAACTCCAGTAGTAGAGGTAAGCAAGAGATTAACTGTTGCACAGAAAGCAGCCTGATTTCTTGTTGTAAGAAGTAGATCCGTTTAGGATTACCGATATCAGCAGCTTGAGCGATCGCTTGTTGATTGCGCTCACCACTTTCGATCATAATCTTTACCCATAGCCAGGTGCGAAATTGTCCAATCAGTGTGGCAACTATCCGTAATCCCGGCTCAGAAGCATTGATCAGATCCGCCAAGGTTGTCAAAGCTTTAGCTGTATCTCCTGTTCTGATTGCTGCTGCTAATTGTAAGCTATTTTGAGTAGTATTTCTGACTAACTTCGTAACAGTATCTATATCTAAAGGCTTATTGCTACCTTGGGCATATAGCCGCAATTTCTCTAACTCATTGTACAGAAGCCGTGTATCATTTCCTACGGATTCTGCCAACAACTGGGCAGTATTGGCAGTCAGTTTTATGCCCACAGACTGGGCTGCTTGATTAACAGATTGCACCAGCAATTCTGTTTTCCAAGGGGGAATGAGCGGAAATTCTCGAAACTCGGTAGCAAACTGTTTTAACAATTTCGTGGATTTAAGGCGTTCATCTGGCTTATTACGGCTGGTGAGCAATAAAAATGAGTTTTCGGGGGTGACAGGTAGCGATCGCAGCAATTCTGCTAATACATTCTCTGGACAGTGCTGAAACAGAGTAGTATTTATCAGCCATACCAAGCGCCCACCAGCGCCAAAAGTGGGTGTCATCACCTGATTTAAGCCCTGAATCGCAGCATCAGCTTGATCTGGGGGGAATGAAGAGTAGTTAAAACTAATCCATTGGGGATCGAGGATGCGATCGCGCAGCATAGCGATCGCCTTTTCGATAGCAAAATCATCCTCACCCCAGTAAACATAGATTGGCATAGACAGACAAACCTCTTACTGGGACATTGGACATTGGGCATGGGGCATGGGGCATGGGGCATGGGACATTGGACATTGGGCATTGGGCATTGGTGAAGAGTTAATATTTATAACTCCTAACTCCTAACTCCCCACTCCCAAAAACTAAATACTTTTGAAATCATTCTGTTAATCGGGATAATTTTCCCTAAAATCTATCAAGTGAGAGCGTGAGGCTATAAAGATTGGACGACAACTATCAAACTTACTTAAATCGGTTAGCACGACTAACGCTACCAGAAGCCTACAGATCGCAAGTTCAGCATATTCAGGAATCTTCTAAATTTCAGCCAGATTCTGGGTTAATACAAGCAACGGCCTTTCCTGGCTATACGCTAATTACCCCGCCTGCGGCAGAAGAAGAATCACAAAACTCTGCTTTCTATGCCAAATTACAGACTTACCAACAGGAACTTTTACAGTTGCCTGTAAACCGTAATTTGATTGTACCTGTACCTTCTGCTAGCTTCCATCTAACTTTAGCGGATTTAATTTGGGACAATGCTTACCTTGATGCCTACGAAAAAAATCCCAAATTTGACGAGGAGTTACACTCTTGTTTAGCCGAAATGTTTCAGCAATATCAACAATTGATGACAAACAGGAGTCATCCGATTAAATGGCAAATATTGGGACTAATACTGATGCCAAGAGCTGTAGCCGTTTGTTTAGTACCCAAGGATGAAAGCTGCTACGAGGAAATTAGTAAATTTCGCCGAACAATTTATCAAAACCCCAAGTTAATTGCTTTGGGTATTGAGCAGCATTATCACTTTACAGCCCATGTTACATTAGCTTATTTTGGGGAGGTTGCATCTGACTTAGACCGCACAAGTTTCAGCACAATGCTTTCTCAATTGAATGAACAATGGCTGTTAGATTTGCCCGAAATTTTGATTCATCGCGTCGAATTACGGAAGTTTAATGACATGACCCGCTATTATCGTGAACCAGACTGGCCAATTTTAGATTTTTGAGATGATCCGCGTATTATTTGAGCAACATTAAATTTGGATTTGCTAATATAGCGGTTCTCAGTTGAGTCTAATATAGACCTAACAAGAACAGCCCCTTCCCTACAAGGGAAGGGGAGTAAGATTCAAAGCCTCTCTCCTTTTAGGAGAGAGGAATGGAAGTGAGGTGAAAGTTTATTGCATACAAACGAAAAGTGCTATAGTTTATTCGCATTTAAAATTCCGGTTGTTGATAACCGAGGTAAACAGCTTCTAAAAATACATCAGGTGTAATACCTTCTGGCAACTTTTCTAAATTAATAATAGCTAAAACTTGCTCGGCTAACTTTAGAGATAATGAGGCTTTTGCTTTTAACGACATTGCACCACGTCGCTGCAAATACTCACGAATCACACCAAAATCATCAGGCATCAATGGTGATAAATCGGTAATTTGGATTAACTGTTCATGAAGTACCTTAGCCTCTTCTGAAATTATTAATGTTGCTGATGCAGTCGGTGCTTGGGCTTGAATCACAATTGTACCAGCTGCCAAATCACCAAAGCGCTTTTCTCGACGGCCAAACATAATTAAAAATGCGCCAATAAACAAAGTTTCATCAAAGGGTCGCAGTAAGGCACGTAGAGTTGCTTGTTGTAGCCCGATGAGTCTACCATCATCTCGAACTACGCGAATTTTAGCAACCCGTTTACCAGGGGTTTGCCCAAACCATAAGGTTTCAAAAAATACAAAATAACCGATGTAAATTGCAAAGGCGATAATGAAGAAAATTGCTATTAACCAAATTCCTAAATTCCGAGCCTCAAAAAAATTGAACAGTTGCGTCGAAAAGAGAGTCCAGCCAAGGAAAAACACAAGTAAGGTTATAGTCAAAATTGTATAGTCAATCAGCAGTGCCAAAGCTCGATTGCCGATTCCAGCTAGAGTAAATTCCAGTTCTACACTTTCTGGAGTCTGGAATGTGATGCGATTAAAAAAGCGCATATTTTAACTAATTCAAAATTAATAGAGTTAAATTAAGGTGTTGAGTTAACGAAAATCCTGAAAGGGAGGTTCTCGTAATTGCAAACCTAGACCCTCGCGCCGACTACGCAAGTCAAAATATAAAACAGCTTTTAGTGCTTGCCAGAATGGCATCACAAAAACTCCACCTACTAAGCCGCTGATCAAAGAAATAACATATACAATTCCGTAGATAGTAGAACCTCGCTCAAGCTTTATGAGGAATAGTTGGGGTATATAGTTAAATACAAATACTAACGGAAATGTAACGACACACGCAACTAAAACAACCCCCTGAATGCGAAGTACTGAAGCTTTAGTTAACTCCCAACTTCTGGCAACACTTTCGCCACCGTTGATATTTTCCTCAACAGCTAGCGGTACTTCAGCTACTACCCAACGCGAGTAGAACCAGGTTAGTCCCAACAGCATAATAACTACCGTTACAATAATTGCCAATGTAGTTGCAACTATAACACCTGTAGTACCTAGTATCCCTCCTAATACTACTCCCAGCAAGCCACCCACGATACCACCCGCGATCGCTAGTCCCAAATAAATTACAAGCATAGATATTCCTACTTGGAAAGCAACTCTTAAAAATGACCAAAGACGTGGATTAATATGGCTATTGGCAGTTTGGACATTTTCAGGTTGGTAAACTAATTCTCCAAAAGCCAAGCGTGAAATTAGTCCAGAGATGGCTGCACATTTTGCCCAGCCGTAGATTGGAACTATAACCCACAAGTGAGCAATTAAAGCCAGTTTTAGATAAGTCTTCAGATGAGAACGATACAATCGTACCGCAGCACTCACTACATTCCCAACACTCAGTGGTTGTATGGAACTGGAAGATCCAAAGTTTTCAGACATAATAGTAAATTTCCCTTGAAACTACGGAGATGAATTTGAGGCTATCTTAAGCTAAGTTAAACTCAGTGTTCCCAAAATTCATGAATATTCAACGATGGATTGCACGACGAGAATCGAATTGGCAACGTCTGGATGCCCTATTAAGGCAGATAGAAAAAAAAGGGTTAAAATCCTTACGGGCAGCAGAAATTAGAGAGTTAGCGAGTTTGTATCGTTCAGTGGCGGCTGATTTAGCTCGTGCCCGCACACAACAAATCGGCAATACTTTGATCCAAAGTTTACAATCTTTAACAACTCGTGCTTATACGCAGATTTACCAAGGTTCGCGCCGACAGGAATGGCAGGCAATTCTGGAATTTTACCGATGGGGATTACCATCTGTAGTCCAGAAAACATTTGCATATATTGCTGCTGCAACGGCGCTGTTTCTACTGGGGGCGCTAGTGGCTTGGTGGTATTCCTGGCAAAATCCTAGCTTTATGTCCTTGATAGTACCTGAAAGTTTGATTACCAAGGTGCGAGATGAGCATAAATTGTGGATGGGGTCAATTGTCGGCGTTGAACCTCTGGCATCCAGCAGTATCATGATCAATAACCTGTCGGTGTGTTTTGGGGCTGTTGCTGGTGGCATGACGGCTGGAGCATATACAACTTATTTGATGGTATTTAATGGCTTATTGATTGGTGCTGTTGGTACTTTGGTGGGTCAAAATAATCTGCCTTATCCTTTTTGGGCTTTTGTGTTTGGGCATGGTTCTTTGGAATTACCCGCGATCTTTTTTGCTGGAGGTGCGGGATTTTTATTAGCAAGAGCAATTTTATTTCCTGGTAAATATCGTCGTGGGGATGCACTGAAATTGTACGGTTCACAAGCGGTGCAGCTAGTATTTGGGATTATACCAATGTTGATTATTGCTGGTGCGATCGAAGGCTTTTTTTCTCCTAATCCTAGCGTACCTGAACCGATTAAATATCTGGTCGGAATGGGATTGTTTGTCCTTTTGGTGCTGTATTGTAGTCGCAAGCAAACATCAAATAATTTAGATGGCGGCTGATTGGTAAATTGAAAAAATATTTTAGAATAAAGTAAATATTTTTCAGTTAAGACTTCACCACTTAGGACTAGGACTTACGTAAAACTACACGCAGTAGGGGCAATACCCTGCGGGAAGCTAAAGCTACATGAATTGCCCCTACCTAAAAATCATTCTTTTCAGTTATTGTTTGCGTAAGTCCTGAGGGCTTAACTATGTAAAAAAATCATTAGTAAGTTGAAGCTAAGATAATCATGGTACAAACACCAAATAAAATATTGACCCTACAAGAGTTTTTCACACTACCAGAAACTAAACCGTATTGCGAGTACATTGACGGTAAAATCATTCCAAAACCTATGCCTCAAGGAAAACATAGCACTATTCAAGGAGAACTCTTTCCCACAATCAATTCTGTTGTCAAAGTACAAAAAATGGGTTGGGCTTTTCCAGAATTACGTTGCACTTTTGCAGGACGTTCTATAATTCCTGATGTCGCTGTATTCTCTTGGGCAAGGCTTCCTGTAGACGAAAATGGTGATATTGCCAATACATTCGCCGCAGCACCTGACTGGATAATCGAAATCCTCTCCCCTGAACAAAGCCATACAAAAGTTACAAAAAAAATCCTACACGCTCTGAATAACAGGACTCAAATGGGTTGGTTAATTGACCCTGATGAGCGATTCATTGCTGTTTATCCTGCTGGACAACAACCTTTACCTTTTGAGGAAATTGAGTCTGTTTTACCAGTGCCAGACTTTTGTCAGGGGTTACAGTTGACGGTAGGTAATATTTTTGGGTGGTTAAAGGTGACTACGTAACAAATATTTCGTTCAAGCAACCTTAGGAATAAGAATTAAATAACATACAATTTGTGTCCTTGGCTTACCTCACCCTCAATCCCTCTCCTTTATAAGGAGAGGGAAGCTAGATCAAGATGAAGTTTTGCATTTTATTTAATTCACGTTCCTTACTATTCTTACACTGAAATATGCCAAAACGCATCATTAGCGAACTATCTGATGAACAATAGGCAATGCTTCCTATCTATAGAGAGAAGTGGCGCTCGATACAAATATCAACTGAATCAATTAAGCAAGAAAAAGTCGCAGCAGCTCTTAAATTTGCTGATGGCTATAGTGTTTATGCTTGCCACGAAAGACATCTTTCTCAAGAATAACGAGAGTGATATTATGAGGAACAAGATCCTGATTCTGTGTAGATGCACAGCCTAAGAACGAATGATTTAGGATTGCAACTCAATTGCAGGGACTCACCGATTACCCACAGATTTTTTATCTATTTTGTACTGAAGTTGCAATTTTGAAATTGTGTTATTTTTTAATTTTTAATTATTTAAATTAAGCTTAAGATTGTTATCAGCATATTTTTAGCAAACTAATATAGTCAATCAAATATCAATAGATAGTAAAATGTTTAAAGTAAGATTTAACCCCGGCTTAATCCTTTATTTATTCATCGTTAACCATAAAAAATGTAAGTTATCTTCAGGCTGAAATTACAGCATAAAAGTATTCCTTTAATTAGAGGTAATATGATTTTTTCGACTACAATATTGAATCGTGTCATTGCTATTTCAGTGATGACAACTTCTGTTGCACTTAGTCCATTTTTTGGTGCGATCGCACAAGCTGAAACTCTCAATGGTGCAGGAGCAACTTTTCCGGCTCCACTTTACGAACGCTATGCTCGTGAAGTGAAGAAGAAATATCCCGACTTGAAAATTAACTACCAAGCAATTGGTAGCGGCGGCGGTATTCGTCAAGTCATCGCTGGAACCGTTGACTTTGGTGGTAGTGATGCTGCAATGAAAGATGATGAAATTGCTAAAGTCAAGAACGGTGTAATCTTAGTACCTACAGCAGGCGGTGCCGTTTCTGTTGTTTACAATCTTCCCGGCGTTAATAATCTCAAATTGTCCCGCGCTACACTACCAGCAATTTTCTCAGGTCAAATTACCAAATGGGATGACCAAAAAATTAAAGCTGATAATCCGGGCGTAAATCTACCAAATCAATCAATTAAATTTGTTGTTCGCGCTGATGGTAGCGGTACAACTTTCATTTTCACCAATCACTTGAGTGCTACCAGTGGTTATTTTAAAGGCAGAGTTGGAACTAACACTGCTCCCAAATGGAATCTGCCAAACGTCCTCAAAGGTAAAGGCAATCCAGGCGTAGCTGCCTTAGTATCTCGTACTTCCGGTTCTATTGGTTATGTAGAATATAGCTACGCTGTGCAAAATAACCTGAAATCAGCACTGGTACAAAATAAGAAAGGAGAATTTGTTGCTCCTTCTTTAGAATCTGCAAATGTAGCTTTATCAACTGTGAGTTTCCCCGAAAACTACCGCGTTTTCGTAGGAGAACCAGCACAGGGTTATCCAATTGTAGGCCTTACTTGGATGTTGGTTTACAAACAGTATGCTAATGCTTCCAAAGCTGATGCTGTCAAGAAATGGATCAATTGGGTATTGAAAGACGGGCAACAATATAACGATGACCTCAACTACACCAAAATTCCATCTGATGTGGTAAATCGGGTACTTCAGACAGTGAATAGCTCTGTCAAGCCTTAATTTGCAATCTTATCGAAAGAGTGCTGAGTAATAAACAATATAGCAGTTATCAGACCTTGTGATGTAGAAGAACCCCACCCCCAACCCCCTAAGAGCAAGCGAGGAGGGGGCTATGATGTATCTCATGTGATTAAGAAACGCTAGAATTTCACTCAGCACTGATGAATGCTTTCCTCTGAATAATAGAGTGAGTTGTTAATTCACTCTATTAGCAATAAAAAAATCTATTTTATTGATTTGTAATGGCAAATTCATCTGAACCAGCCGAGATAAATTCATCAGATAATTCAAATTTAGGCGATGAAAATTTAAATTTAACAGCTATCGGCGGCACAAATTTATGGTTTGACCAAGGTTTTACACGGCTAGTATACTTTTTTGCTGTGATTACTGTTGCAGTGCTATTTGTGATGAGTTGGGTAATTTCACACGAGGCTTTACCAGCCATTAAGCAGTTTGGACTGGGGTTTTTGTGGGGTCAAGATTGGGATACAGGTAATCAGATTTTTGGCGCATTACCCTATATTTATGGAAGTTTAGTGAGTAGTGCGATCGCTATTTTATTCGCTGTCCCAGTGGGAATAGCAGTAGCCTTAGTCACCAGTGAAAATTTCTTACCTTCATCACTACGAACAACCTTAGCATTTGTTGTTGAATTAATTGCAGCAATTCCCAGTGTCATCATTGGTTTATGGGCAATTTTTGTTTTTATTCCAGTTCTAGAACCTCTACAAAAGTTGCTCTGCAGCACTTTTAAATGGATACCACTGTTTAATACAGAAGACCCTTCTGGGACTAATATGTTGACTGCTGGAATTATTCTAGCCATCATGATTTTGCCGACAATGGCAGCAATTACTCGTGATGTCTTAATGGCTATTCCTAAAGAATTACGCAGCGCATCTATGGCTTTGGGTGGCACCCGTTGGGAAACAATTTTTCGAGTCTTGCTACCAGCAGGATTTTCTGGAATGGTGAGTGCAGCAATGCTAGCCTTAGGACGTGCTTTGGGCGAAACAATGGCTGTGACTATGGTGATTGGTAACTCGGCTCAAATCAGTGCTTCTTTACTCGATCCAGGTTATACAATTCCCTCTGTATTAGCTAATGAATTTGCTGAAGCTGAACCGGGATTGCATATAGGCGCTCTCAGCTATTTGGCATTAATTTTGTTTGGCGTAACTCTAGCTGTGAATATTGGCGCTGTACTCTTGGTGAAGTGGGTTGGCAGGAAAAATAAATAATCCTATTTCAGTTTAATGTTGCCATAAATATTTCCATCTCAATGTAGCAAGACGTTTATCAATCAAAATTTGTAAAAAATATGAGTGGTTCCATCCAGTCTGAACCTGATGAATTGGCGACAGAATTATGCAGTCCTCTGCCAACAGAGCGAGTACTATTTACTTATGCAATGAATGCGATCGCCTTTGGTTTGACAGGTTTAGCACTGATTCCTTTATTATCAATTTTGTGGGAAATTCTCGTCCGGGGAATATCTGGACTGAAATCAGATATGTTTGTCAAAGCAGTGATTGACAATGGCTTTGGCAATGCCATACTGGGAACCATAATCATGGTATTAATTGGTGGTATATTGAGCATTCCCACAGGGATAATGACAGGAATTTTCTTGGCAGAATTTAGTCAAACCAACCCAATTACTGGGCTTGTTCGTTTTATCAGCAGTATTCTAACAGGCGTGCCTTCAATTGTTGTAGGCGTATTCGCTTACGGTGTGATAGTTTTGGTAACTAAAGGATTTAGTGCGATCGCAGGTGGTTTTGCTTTAGCCGTGATTATGCTACCTGTGATTATACTGACAACAGAAGAATCTTTAAAACTTATTCCCATATCTCAACGTCTTGCCTCCGCTGCTTTAGGCGGAACTCGCTTCCAAACTATTTTTCGCATCGTTGTAACTGCTGCAATTCACGGAATTACTACAGGCGTTTTATTAGCTGTAGCTCGTGCGGCTGGTGAAACCGCACCCTTAATTTTTACTGCCTTATTTAGTCTAGATTGGTCAGAAGGATTCTTAAGTCCAACAGCTTCCTTACCAGTATTAATTTTTAACCTCTACAACGACCCCGATCCGGAAAAAAGCCAATTAGTATGGACTACTTCTATAGTTCTACTTGGCTTAATTTTATGTGTCAGTATTCTCTCTCGCTTAGTTATTAGACAGAGAAGAATAAACTAAAAATAAATTTTTGTTTTGTTTCGCACCTTAAGCAAGTATGAATAACCTAATTCCAGCTATCAAAGTTAAAAATATCAGCTTTTACTATGGCACAATCAAGGCGATCGAAGGGGTATCAATAGATATTTGTCAGAATAAAGTAACCGCAATTATTGGCCCTAGTGGTTGTGGTAAATCTACCTTTATCAAAATTCTGAATCGGATTAGCGAATTAGAAGGACCTGTGAAAGTTGAAGGAGATGTAGAATTTTTTGGTCAGAATATTTATGCTCCTCGTGTCAACATCAATCGCTTACGCCGCCAAATTGGTATGGTGTTTCAAAAACCAAATCCTTTTCCCCTCAGTATTTACGAAAATGTTGCCTACGGTATGAGGATAGCAGGCAGGTATTCCAAAGTAGAATTAGATGAAATTGTCGAATCTGCCCTCAAAGGTGCTGCTCTTTGGAATGAAGTCAAAGATAAGTTGGATAAATCGGGTTTAGGGCTTTCTGGTGGTCAACAACAAAGATTATGTATTGCCCGTGCTTTAGCAGTCAAGCCGAAAGTTCTGCTGATGGATGAGCCTTGCTCGGCTCTTGATCCCATCGCTACCATGAAAGTTGAGGAACTGCTCCATAGTTTGAAGTCTCAGTTGACAATTGCGATTGTTACCCACAATATGCAGCAAGCCGCTCGCGTCTCTGATTTTACGGCTTTCTTCAGCACCGATGAAAGTCGGATTGGTCAAATGGTTGAATTTGGCGCTACAGAGCAAATCTTTAATAACCCATTAGACCCCCGCACCCGCGACTACATTTCCGGGCGTTTCGGTTAAGATATGTCCTAGCGTGGCTTAATAATTTTTGGAATCAGCTTTAGCGCAAATTGCCAGCGTTCAGGTGTACTTCCCCAACCCGATTGTTGATAATAATTTTTTGAAGATAGATAGGCAACTTCAGTCTCATTTTGTTGAGCATCAAACTAGGCTCTTAGTTGAGAGCTATTGGAAGCTTGTTCACTCTGATAGTCATTACTCTCCATATTACGGGCATGAATCGGTTAATGATCTACTAGAACAGACTAAACGGGAAACTTATATTATTCTCTTTCTGAGAGAATAGGTATGGTCGTCCATGAAAAAACTGATCCGGCGTATTA
>NZ_JBTYKD010000159.1:0-4029 GCF_054880495.1 Nostoc sp. | reverse complement strand
TGAGCCTTTGGTTACTGGGCTATCGTGTCGCCCACCTCACAAGTAGTAGTAATTTATTTCTTGGAAGTCCCTAAGAGAGACTTGTGTATACACGGTAGCTTCCCTAGTAGGGAAAGACAGGGGGAGAAAATTTTACCTTGTCCCCCTTGTCCCTCTTCTTTTTCTAGGCTGTCGGGGTCAATGATTGTACTCTTGGTTCCGATTGCCAGTCTAATGGATTCCAAACTCGATCTTCCAGCGCCATCTGCTCAATTAAACTTGCGAGTCTCAGGGCTTTGAGAGCTTGTTCACCACCCACTGAGGGTTGATTGCCACCGTGTACACAGTTGACAAAATGTTCTAATTCTGCACTCAGGGGTTGAACATTGCTGGTGTAGACTTTTTCAATCACACCATCTTGCCTGTAAAGTACTTGTCGGTGGTCGGTGAGAGAATTGGCAGTCGTTTGTCGGTGAATCAAAATTTCATTCTTGAGAAAATCTGCCTCAGTAAATGAATTTTTGCAATGGGCGACAATCCGGCGAATTTTTCGGTGGGTGACTTTACTGGCAGTCAGAGTAGCAACAATACCATTGGCAAACCCCAAGGTGGCAGTTACGTAATCTAAATAACCAGAGTCCAGGGCGCGAGTCCCGCTAGCAGTCAATTTCGTAACTGGGGAAGCAGCTAATTCCAAAAGTAGGTCAATGTCATGGATCATTAAATCCAGCACAACCGAAACATCGTTTGCCCGATCTGAGTAAGGACTCATCCTGTGGGCTTCTAGCGCCAGCAATTCCTCTGTTTTCAGCACTTGGCTCAGCTCTTTAAAAGCTGGGTTGAAACGCTCAATATGACCCACTTGCAGAATACACCCAGACTCAGCTGCCGCATTGACTAAAGACTCTGCCTCAGAAATACTGGCTGCGATCGGTTTTTCAATCAAAACATGAATTCCCGCTAACAGACAGTTGATGCCCACGGCATAGTGCAGACGGGTGGGAACAGCTACACAAACTGCTTCCACAAGGGGTAGCAGGTCACAGTAATCTTCAAAAAAACGCACCTTGTACTTACTGGCAGTTTCTAACCCTCGCTCAACGTTAATATCTGCCACTCCGACTAGTTCCACATCTTTCATTGAACTCAGCACGCGAGCGTGATGTTGTCCCATGTTACCCACTCCAATCACGCCTATGCGGATCGGTCGTGGCTGGTTACGCTGTGTATATGGATTCGGTTCTGCCACTGACATGCTATTTTGCACTATTATTCTCTCCTCAACCACCAAATTTAGAGACGCTACGGCCGTTGGCGTTTATACTCGAAAGCCAGTTACGATCCGTCTAAAACCATCCAGATGGTAACATAGAGCCTATGTTTATGAAGAATTTCAAAGTTTGTGATCGGTTCCCGTAATCCAAATATCTTTTGTATAGATAGTTCGGCTTTGCTTGAGATTTTGCACTTTCTCCAAAAAATATATATCTTTTGATTAACTTTAAAATATTCAGTAAGACCTAAGTGTAAATTCTATTTAGCATTGCTTCCTAGCATCTTGTTAAGGTGTGATTTGGCGATTGTGAACTACCCCAACTTACCGAGTACGGTTGAAGTTGGGGCTTCTGTAATCACGGGGGAGTGCCTAAACTTAGACTTTCGCCCAAGAATAGGACTTACCTCCCCTCCTACAGCAGAAACGGCTGAACCTTCCGCCTTTATCATTCTGATACCCTCCGCTCTAATATTTATCGCCGCGTTTCCATCCCTGTCATGATGAGTACCGCAGTGAGGACAAGTCCATTCACGGACATCCAATGGCAACTCACCAATTTGATAAAAACAATTAGAGCAAAGTTTGGAACTAGGAAACCATCTATCAATCTCAACTAACTTTCCACCTCTGCGCTCTAGCTTATAGGCTAAAAAGTTAGTGAAAGTTCCCCAACCAACATCAGATATTGATTTCGCCAATTTGTGATTACGAACCATGCCTTTGACATTAAGATTTTCTACTATGACAGCTTGGCTATCGCTGACCAACTTATAACTAAGTTTATGTAGAAAATCTTGCCGCGAATTACTAATTCGCTCGTACACCTTGGCAACAACTTTTTTATATCTATTCCTTGAAATACTCCCGAGTTGCTTACGCGCTAATTTTTGTTGCTTGCGTTTTAGATTTTTTTCATGCTTTGCAAGGTGCTTAGGATTATCGTATTTAGAAATATGAACACCGTCAGTTACAACAGCAAAATGTTTCAGTCCTAAGTCAATGCCGTAAATCTTCCCGAATGTGATAACAGGATTTTCACCCTCTACCTCAGTCAAGATAGATGCAAGATATTTACCAGAAGGCGTTTTACTCACAGCAACAGTTTTGATTTTCCCCTCAATCGCTCTGTGTATTTTGGCTTTTACTATCCCAATATTACCAGGGAGCTTGACATCACCATCTACAATCTTGACGTTTTGAGGATACTGGATAGACTGTTTTCCAAACTTAGATTTGAACTTAGGAAATCCAGCACGTTTATCAAAAAAGTTTTTGTACGCCGTGGTTAGATTCAGTGTTGTAGCCTGTAAAACTTGACTGTAACAATCACCTAACCAAATCGTATCAACAGATTTTTTGAGCAATGGAAGAAGTGCGTTTAGTGCTGCACGGCTAAGTCCTTTACCTGTTTCTTTATAAGTTTCAATTGACTTATTTAGGGCATAATTCCACCACCATCTAGCACACCCAAAAGCCTGCGCTAATTTAATTTGCTGCTCAACTGATGGATATAAACGGACTTGTACAACTTTATGCAACACTTAACATCACCTCCTTAATATATCTATCTTAGCATGATATATATTTCTTGGTAAAGTAATAAAATAATTGGTGACTTCTCAAACACCCCACTTCCTAATCAACCTGCGGTTGATATTAGTCGGAGGTGTTTTCGTCATCAAGAAAGCTATCCATCCCGGCCCTGTAGAGGGACGGGGAATTCCGCCGAATCAGTTAAATCCAAAATTTGCAACCGATATGAAAGCTGTAATTCTGTTATCTGGAGGATTGGACTCTTCCACAATTCTGTACAAAGCTCAGGCTGATGGCTGTGAATGTCATACTATTTCCTTTGATTACCAGCAGCGACACCGCCGAGAGTTACAGTCAGCCCTCACCGTCGCTCAAAAAGCTGGGATCGTGAAACATCAGGTAGTTAATTTTGACTTACGACAATGGGGCGGTTCAGCACTTACCGATGACGCGATTGATTTACCCCAGGAGCGATCGCTGGATGAAATGTCTCAAAATATTCCTGTCACATACGTTCCGGCTCGTAATACCATCTTCTTAAGCTTTGCTCTTGGTTACGCCGAAGCGATCGCAGCAGAGCGTGTCTATATCGGTGTCAACGCCCTAGATTACTCAGGATATCCTGACTGTCGCCCCGACTATATCCAAGCAATGCAGGAAGTATTTCGCCTGGGAACCAAACAAGGGCGTGAAGGAGAACCAATTAATATTGTTGTACCCTTGATTAACTTGAAAAAAACTGAAATCATTCAACTGGGGAACCAATTGGGAGTTCCTTGGGAGCTAACTTGGTCTTGCTATGCCAATGGAGATGTTGCTTGTGGCGTCTGTGATTCTTGTGGCTTGCGGCTAGCAGCTTTTGCCGAATTGGGACTCGTTGATCCACTGGCCTATGCTTCTTGAGTGAGGAGTTAAGCTAAACCACATCTATTTTGCATAATCTGAAATTGTACATTTATTGTGGGGTGGGCGTCTCGCCCGCCCAAGAGATGCAAGTTAAATGTGGAACAGCTTAGTAGGACTTACTTACGCACGAGTTACGGAATAACGTAGACGCTTCGGCTTGCCGCAGGCTACCGCAGAGGCGCAGAGAAGCCAGTGCATTGCCGGGGTTCCAAGAGTTGTAGCAACTGGGGCGACACGGAGAAATCAAAGTTTAGAGATATTTTGCGTCAGTCCTAGTTAGGAGTTAAAATTCATAACTCTTAACTCCTAACTCTTCTAACCGTTGGAGTTGAATT
>NZ_JBTYKD010000158.1:0-3364 GCF_054880495.1 Nostoc sp. | reverse complement strand
ATTTAAGTTACACTTCAGACCCTTCAAACGATAAGTCTGCCGTGACGGGTGATATACAGCAGCAGCATTCTAATTCTGATATCAACTTAGAAATTTTAGTCGAGAACGGTATACATTTTGACTCAAATGAGAAAGAAGTGCTTGAACGTCCAACTAATGAAATTAAGTTGGCACTTTTAATGTTTAACCTACGTGGTGGTTTTGAAAAATCGCACAATCCAGAAGGTTTTATACGTCGATGTTTACGTGAGCGATGGTGGGAGTTTCCGCGTAACTACAATCGTTTACTTGAAATGTTTGGGAACTCTACAGAGTGGGATGAATTATTTCCCTCTGGTTAATTCCTATGTATAAAAAAAACGGACGCGCTAAACGTCCGCGAATTCTATTACTTCAAAAACATTATGAAACATAATTCTGATGTGCCTCGGCAACTAGCATTATTTGCCATTGCACCAACAGTTGAAACAAGGACTACCGTTTACGATCCTTACTGGGATGAAATTGCGCCCGAACATCCCCAACCAGAACAGAGGTGGAATCCTGCTGACTTTGGAGAAGTCCCGCGCAAGTTCGACTCGGACGGACAACTGACAATTTTCTTTGATGAATCACTTGAGCCACCAGACCCAGATGATTATTTAAACCGGGATGATTATTCGGTTGCTTGGGAGCAGTGGGAAATACGTGTTCGGGCGCAAGTTACCTCAAGCACTACTGTAGCCACAGTAGAAACTCCTGTTCGGGCGCAGGTGACATTAGATACTAGAAAAGTTGCGCCCGAACACAATACCCACTGGGTAGAGAAGTACTGGGTAAAAAGGAGTGATAATAAATACTGGTATTTTCGGTACTGCTGGATGACGGGCAGGAAGAAAAACCGTGTTCATCTTGGCAGTGTGGACAGTATCATCGCCAAACGCAAAAAAGCAGATGTAGAAGTTTGGATCGGAGATGGTAAATTACCAGTGGAGATTAAACAGTTAATCCAAGGCTGGAAACATGATCCGTCCACCATGCCCAAGATGCCAACGCTGTCGTAAAGGCTTTATTCCCGCAACAGTTCTGGAGATTGCCTTAGCAGCTTCTGAAGTTTCCGCAACTCATCCCAGGTACGAGCGGTAATGTCTGGTTTTGCAAAAAGTTGTGTAGAGCGGTAATTCTTGGTTCTCCAAGCGATATAACGGTCAATTATCTGTAAAAAATCCCCTGGCAGTAAGGGGATGTCTTGAAAAAGGTCGTTTATCAGTTTGGAATCTACCGTTCTAGCGTAATCTAAAATTTGTTCTGCAAGTGCGATCGGTACGCGGATAGTTTGGGTTTTCCCGTGGTTCCAAGTCGGTGGGAAGCTGGTACTGTTTTGTCCGGGTCTGAGCATTGCCTGTTTCCTGTAATGCCTGTGTCATGGCAGGATACAGCGTTTTCGTGGCAAATGCAATTCTGGAAGTGGTTAATTGGAATCTAGGGAGTGGGGAGTTAAGAGTTAGGAGGATGACCATCGCAACGCCAGTTTAAGGATCTATTCGCAAACAGGGCTGGTACAGTTCCTTTACTTGATCCTCGGCAGTGCTTGATAGTATTTTTAGCGCGGTGGCTAGGTCAATGGGGTTTGCGTAGCCACCGCCTACCATTGCAAAATACAGCAATTCAACTTTTAAAAATAATTTTGCGTTGGCAGGCGGTCGAAAGCGATCGGCAGCGACACGAGAAGCTAAATGTCTGAGTTTGGCGGCTAATTCGGCCCGACTGTATTTGTCAGGAAAGACTGCCAATTCAGCTAGCTCAGTTTTCAGTCTTTGACACAGAGGAAAATTTTTCATAAAGTTGCGATCGCGTTTTTAACGTCATCGTCGGTTACATCGATGTAGCGTGAAAGCACTTTTAGGTCGGTGTGCCCAGTAGCTTTCTTGATCGTTGCCAAACTCACACCTCGTTTCGCCAGAGTGGTGATAAATGTGCGGCGGGTGGAATGAGTTGATATGCCTTTTGCAGTTAATCCCGCTTTTTCCACAGCTGACCGCAGAATCATATCTGCCCACCGCAGAGTAATTGGTTTATCTCCACTGCGATCGGCGAACAGATAAACAGAATTTATTCCTGGTTGATATGTAGGCAAGGATTGGGCAAGTACAGGATGCACAGGCACTTGGCGGGTTTGGCGTTTGCCGTCTGGGCTAGCCTTTCGAGTACGCGAGCGAAAAGTAATGTACTCTCTTGGCTTACGATCCAAGTAAACATCTTCAACTTGCAACTTAACTAAAGCACCCCAACGTTCTCCGGTATACCAAGCTAGATCCAGCAAAATCTTATACTTTTGACTTTTTATCTTATTGCGAATTTTTGAGTAGTCTGATTCTGTCAAAATAGCAGACTGCCCATTTCTATTAATTTTCATAGTTCTTCTCTTTCTGACTGTTCCGGTTTAACCACTCTCAATGGTTAAGTCGGAATATTTTTTTTTGAGTTATTAACTAAACTTGCTTTAATCCTATTCAGAGTAAGGCTTACACGCCATCAGTGATTATTCTACTTCTACTTAAAAGTGGAATATTTACGTTTTGTGAAAATACCTATTTAATTGAAAAATAGACTTTTAAAGTCTGCTATTTGAGTATTTTGGATGAATTGTTATTCTTGCATTTTCACAGAAGCAACAAGCGCTAATACGCCGGGCGTTCTAATTATTTCCGATGGTGCTACCGACACAAAGCATGTCGTCGGCAATACAGTTACTTCAATTCAAGTATCTGTAACTAGTGGATATTACAGTGGCTGCCTCGCCTATGTACTTGATATCGATGGTGCTTACGATGCCTCTGGAAATTCGGGAATCAGCGCGGCGCCTATCCAAATCAACATCGCCAATGGAGATTCAAGCTGCCCAGTCTTGCCTAAGTACGACTGCATTAACGGAGTGTGCATTCTTAGTGCTACCTATGGCACTCCAGGAATGTATGATTCATTGGTTGATTGCAGTGCGGCGTGTGGTACGGGAAGCTGCCCGACTTGTCCCACTTGCCCCGATCCGGTAGAGTGTCCAACTTGTCCCGATCCGGTAGTGTGTCCCACTTGTCCCGATCCGGTAGTCTGTCCAACTTGCCCCGATCCGGTAGTCTGTCCAACTTGCCCCGATCCGGTAGTCTGTCCGGCTCCAGTAGTGTGTCCGGCTCCAGTAGTTTGTCCGACTCCAGTAGTTTGTCCGACTCCAGTAGTGTGTCCAGCTCCAGTAGTGTGTCCAGCTTGTCCACCTCCAATAGTCATCACTCCAAATTGCCCCGCGTGTCCCGATTGCGCTCCTTGTCCCCCTTGTCCATCGGGTGGCAGTTCTGGGCAAGGTAGTCCATGTCCTCCGTGTCCTTCGGGT
>NZ_JBTYKD010000157.1:0-21153 GCF_054880495.1 Nostoc sp. | reverse complement strand
AGGTTCTGTTATCATTACCTAGCAGCTAATCCTCTGAAACCTTTTCAGGCTCTAGTTTCTAGCTAACGAATCGCACTTTCAGCCTTAGCGTACAATTTTCCCGTTTTGGCACGGTGATGCCTGGCCCACCCGTAGGCAAAGGCGGGCAAGACTTCGGCGTGAGCGCTCAGTCGAACGCTGCCCACCCTACAAGATTGGATGATTTATTTGTTGGAAGTCCCTAATAACTCCTCACTCATCACTCCTAACTTTATTTACTTTACCCGCAAGTTCAGCAATGTTCATCTGCTCGTAATGTTCAAAAGGTTGGTGAATCCAGGGGTTGTCAGCCAAGTAATCAACATAATAATCGGGTGCTATAACTGAACAGGCTTTATACCAAAGTACGGCGGTGCGAATTTCCTCAATGGGAAAATCAATATTTTGCTTGAGCCAAGGTATAGTCTGTTGCAGTGTTACCCCAGAATCTACTAAGTCATCCACTAGAAGAATGCGCGAACCTAACTTTTCGGCAGTCATCGTCAAGTGGCGCGAGAAAATTAAATTATTTCTTTCTTGCTTACCAGCGCCACTGTAAGATGAGGTTGCTAAAATTGCCAGTGGTTGCTGGTATATACGGGAGAGAATATCTCCAACTCGTAGTCCTCCTCTAGCAAGACAGATAATCTGCTTGAATTCCCAACTGGATTGATAAATCTGAATAGCCAGTTGTTCAATTTTTTGGTGATAATCTGACCAAGAAACATAAATGTCTGGCATAAGTCTAACGGGAGTGGTAGATAACTAGTATTGAAGGCGATGCCTACTATGGTCACTGAGCCTGCGCCGAAGTGCGGGCTGTTTGGTGACGCAAACTTTATACTTTAGTATGAGCGCAAGTTATTATGAACGATTCTGCTACTGATGGTGATGCCCAACGAGATCCTCTAAGTCAAAAACTCGACTTTAAAACAAAACTGGCTTACGGTGCAGGAGATTTAGGTCCAGCAATTACTGCAAATATCTCCGTCTTTTATCTGCTGTTTTTCTTTACCAATATCGCTGGTATTCCTGCGGGTTTAGCTGGCGCTATTTTGATGATTGGCAAAATCTGGGATGGCATAAATGATCCGGTTATCGGGTTCCTGAGTGATAAAACGAAATCTCGGCGCTGGGGCCGTCGTCTTCCTTGGATGTTTTATGGAGCAATTCCCTTTGGGATTTTCTTTTTCTTGCAGTGGATTGTACCGCAATTTAGGGCAAATCAGAGTGATAATATTTGGCCGCTGTTCTGGTATTACGTAGTGATTGGGGTGCTATCTCAGTCCTTTTTCACGGTTGTGAATTTGCCTTATACGGCAATGACTCCAGAACTAACTCAAGATTACGACGAACGCACCGGCCTTAACAGCTTTCGATTTACATTTTCCATTGGTGGTAGCATTCTGTCGTTGATTTTAGCGCAAATTGTTTTTTCCCAAATTGCCGATCGCCAACAACGATATCTTGTTTTAGCAGCAATTTGTACGGTAATTTCGATTTTGGCATTATATTGGTGCGTTTTTGGAGTCCGCGATCGCATCCTGGCTTTTGAGTCCAAACGCATCCAGTCCGAAGAACCTGCATCTCTCCCCTTCTTGGAACAGCTAAAAATTGTCTTCAGCAACCGACCTTTTCTATTTGTTATTGGTATATATCTTTTTTCTTGGCTAGGTGTGCAGATTACAGCCAGCATCATCCCCTATTTTGTAGTCTATTGTATGGGTCTTAAAGAATCAGATGTGCCTACACTGCTGATTGCAGTTCAAGGAACCGCCCTGCTGATGCTATTTGTCTGGGGGGCGCTGAGTAAAAAAATCGGGAAAAAACTTGTTTATTTTCTGGGAATGAATTTATGGATTATAGCAGCTGCCGGACTATTTTTCTTACAGCCTGGTCAAATAGTTTTGATGTATTTGATGGCTGTTATGGCGGGTGTTGGTGTATCCACAGCTTATCTAATTCCCTGGTCGATGATTCCAGATGTGATTGAATTAGATGAACTCCAAACCGGACAACGCAGAGAAGGCATTTTTTATGGCTTCATGGTTTTGCTACAAAAATTTGGTTTAGCTTTCGGGCTGTTTTTGGTGGGAAATTCTTTGGAATTATCGGGTTTCAAAGCGTCTGTAGCGGGAAGTACACCACCCACCCAACCGGATTTGGCATTGTTTGCGATTCGCATTGCTGTTGGGCCTATACCTACAGTTTGTTTGATTCTTGGCTTAGTTTTAACGTATTTTTACCCAATTACCCGCGAGATGCACGCAGAGATCATGCTAAAACTCAAAGAACGGCAAGAGAAGAGAGAGGGTTAACAAAGCTACTCGAATTACCTAAAACAAAAACCTCAAAGAGTCCTGACTTTAATCCCTCTCCTTACCAAGGAGAGGGAAAGGTTTTGCGTAGCATAAACCAGGGTGAGGTTTCTTTGGGCTATTCAATAAACCAATGCCCAATGTCTTGTATTTGCGATCGCAAACTGACTTAACCTAAATATATGCCTTTGACAGAGATAAATTTAAAGGCTCTTCCAATACTCTCCGCACAATTTCGGTAACTTCCGTTGCCATCGTCTACGTTAATTCATCCCTATTTTATGCCACGCCGGAATACCTAAGCACTAACGTAAATATCTGCATTACTAAGGGACAATCCGGTATTGAGTGTAGCAATTTGGATTTTGGCGATCGCTCCTGTGCCATCTTGATCAAAGAAGAGAAAACCATTACCTTTGTTGTAAATAAATCTTTGACTACTTGTAGTGGCTGCTGTGCCAATCACAAATTTATTAGCAGCGATCGCCGCACCAGCAACTAGCCCTCCACCAAAACCAGCCGCAGACACAATAATCGTATCATCTACTACGCTAAAATCACTAATCCGGTCGATTCCTTCGCTGCGAGACTTGAAAATAAAGCGATCGCCTCAGGCACCACCTGTAAGTATATCATTACCAGTACCGCCAACCACGATATCATTACCAGTACCACCATTGAGGGTATCATTCCCAGCACGGCCATATAGCGTGTCATTGCCAGTGCCGCCATTGAGAAAATCATTGCCAGAGTCGCCATATAGCGCTTCCCCATGTACTTCGAGACTCAACAGTTTAGTCTTTAATCTTATCCACCAATTACAGGAATCACTGACACGATTTTCTCAGCTTCATTTACCCTAATCTGCGCCAACCCAAACTGTTCAATTACTGCTGCATTCGTCGTCAAATGCCTACTCACCTCAGCCGCACTGTACTGACTTTCCTGTGAAGCTAAAGCAGCTGGCAATAATAATTGGTCTGCTAAATGTTCATCGATTGCTGCGCCGGTGTGGTGAAACTCAAGCAGTTGCTGACAAGCAATCTCTGCAACTGTTTCTGCCGACAACCGCAAACGCCCGAATCCACCAAAGCCAGTCAAGCTGTTTTGATACTCAGCAGTTAAAAAAATACCCGCCCCAGGTGCCACACCTCTTTCTCGCAACGTCTGTATAGCAACTTTCAAATGGGCTTTGCGTAACAAATTTTCGGCACGATTCGCCATTCGTTGGGGAATATGCGAAGGCAATTCCGTCACCACTGCTAGTCCCCGCACCTGTTCTAACTCTCCCCGTTCTAACAAGTTGATGCCGCCGAGTTGACTACCGCCACTCACCTGTAACTCTACCTCTCCCCCACCTTGGGGAAACCAGCCCCAAGCGCCTAACTTGACTTGAGCTTTTACACCCATGCGTTGCAATATCGGCAGATAAACTTGCTCAATGTATGTCACTGTCGGGCTAAAATTTACATGAGTTCCACCCTTTAGTGTTACTTGGGAATTGCCGGATGCTAGTGCCAGAGGTAAGAGAATTGTCTGTAAAACTAGTGCGATCGCACCCGCAGAACCACCAACTTGTGCTTTACTAACATCAAAAGTATAAATTCCAGCTTGCACAGCACTACCTGGGATGAATTCCAGGAGCATTGAACCCAAACCATCACCCCGGAGTTGGGCATTACAAATTCTCGCCGCAGCCCGAACTGCTGTTAAGTGTTGTGCTGCTAATCCTGGCTTTTTGCGTCCAGCGCGAATGCCTGAAATTCGTATGGGTTCGCCAGTGATGGCGGCTAGACTTAAGGAAGTGCGAAGAACTTGTCCGCCTCCCTCTCCGTAGGAACCGTCAATTTCAATCATGGGCGATTTTAGGATGTTGGATTTTGGGTTATCCCCACGATTCTTAAAATCCTGACTTTTCACGTCATCTGGAAAAGCCCACAAAAAACCTAACCCCCTAACCCCCTTCCCGACGCGGGAAGGGTGAAAATTCAAAGTCTCTCTCCTTTTAGGAGAGAGATGAAGAAGAGAGGTTTTCTAGATACCGTGAAAAGTCAGCTTAAAATCAAAGCATAAATTATAAACGCCCAACAGCTAGCTTTTTGAAAGGAGGTTACACAAATATACAGAGAAGGTTCTGATATGTGTTTCTGTTTTTTTAACGCATAGGGACGTTGAGGAAAGCGTAGAGGAGTTAATTTTCTGCGTCCCCATTGTTGGTGCAGGGTCTCCCCTTGGAAGAAGTTAAAATCGGTGGAAGTGAGTTACAAACACAAGTTGTAGACACCACATAAAAGTTAATCCTCCAAACATTAATACCTCGAATTCTGCCCACTGCGGTATTGCTTGCCAAGATTAATATATCTGGTACTTGGATGTAAAAATCGCTTGATGGTTTATATTGAGCAGCCAGACGGCTCTGAACACCAGTTTCTGTTAACTGATTTACGTCAAGCAACTGATCCGAGCAATCCTAATACAATTGGTGGAGCGCAAGACAAAGCAAAAGTCGCCGTTCAGGGAAAGGTTATCAACTTCAATTCGGTCGCTGTCCTCACTCCCAGTCGATGACGCATGAACCACGCGGTAGAATGATTACCGAAACAGTGCTGTTAGCGGTAGCAGGGCGTTTAGCTCGTGCCCAGTTAGAGTGCTGAATGAAGAGTGCTTAGTACTAAGTGATATTACTAATATTTGATTTATCATAAATTGACTACCTAATTTTATTAGTAGTCTGGAATTATTATGGGTTTTTGATATTGAAAAATAAGTTGTAAATTCATATTTGTTATATAACCATAGGATTTAATTATTAATCTTGTTTCAAGCAGCTTTGATTGTTTATTGCTCCTTGTTGAGAATAGATACTCATGACTTTTACTTTCTAAAATGTCTTTCTGTCGCTATTTAATGTATTTTTTGATTCTCTAAGTCTATATTTATTTCAGTAATAACCGATTCTGACACTTCTGGGTACGAAATGTGGGTTCAAAGTATCTGAGCGTAAGCCCGCTTTGTTTCTGGGTTATGACAATATTTCTAGACATCGATTCAGTAGAAGTAGTTGACGTAAAATGCAGTTAGGTGGGTGTTGTTTAAATTAAATATCTAGGTTCGTTGTTTGAATGCCTCACCGATAGCGTAGCGTAAAGGCTTCTCTACGAGACGCTGCGCGTAGCTTGCTTCCACGAAGTGGTACGGCATAGCTTCTCTACGAGAGGCTGCGCCACAACGCTTAGAGCGACGCAGGAGCGTCACAGACCATCGTAGACATCGCTAAAAACCATACCCAGAATATTTAGCCGAAAATAGGCACAATCGTAGGGTTAACAAGGCTAACAAACCTAATTTCCTTAAATAAACTGGGTTTAGAGTACCTGTAATATGGGAGACTTGGCAATATTCCCTATAAATCAGATTCAAGATGAGTAATACAATTTCGGCGATCGTAGTTAAGACCCTCAACGGTGAGGATAAGCAATTAAACGATTACACCAGGAAGGTACTCTTAATTGTAAATGTGGCTTCCTACTGCTTAGTCATTAGTCATTAGTCATTAAGTAAGTGGGCGTGAATAATTAAAGGTTTGTAGTGAGTTAGCACGGTTTTGGGGTTTTCTCCCATAAGTGACTAACAAACCCGAAGGGTAAGCGCTTCAGCCCTTACTACCAAGCAATTTAATTAATTTTACATTGCGTAACATGGTTTGATTTATTCTTCCCCAGTTACTTAGGTAAAAATCTCTGTACTATTGACTATTGACTGTTAACTCTGGACTGTTAAATTTATTTACGTCCAGTCCTTTAATTGAGAATATAGTCTCGATCAGTAGTTTAATTTATTTGTGTTTAATTTGTCATGAACGTTGCAATCATTGGTTGTGGTTATGTTGGTTATAAAGTTGCTCAATATTGGCAGCAAAAGATGGATTTTGTTGTCAGTGTAACCACAACTTCCCCTGAGCGTGTGCCGGCACTAGAATCAGTATCCCAAAGAGTTGTAGTTACCCGTGGCAATGACCTAGATAGTCTAAAATCAGTTTTGCACAATCAAGATGTTGTACTTTTGAGTGTTGGTGCAAGAGGTGGGGAAGTTTATGAAGAAACTTATCTACAAACTGCCCAAAGTTTAGTTTCATCTTTGCAGCAGATTAAAAGTGTGAAACAATTAATATACACAGGCAGTTATGCAGTGTATGGTGACAGAAATGGTGTATGGGTAGATGAAGAAACACCGCTTGCACCCGCTAATTTAAATGCACAAATTCTCCGAAAAACAGAGGATGTGTTGCTATCAGCGTCTAGTGAAAATCTCCGTGTTTGTATCTTCCGCTTAGGAGGGATTTATGGGGCTGGCAGGGAACTGTTGAAAATATTTAGCAGATATTCTGGTGCAACCCGTCCTGGCAATGGCGAGGATATCACAAATTGGATTCATTTGGATGATATTGTGGGTGCGATAGAATTTGCTCGTCATCGTCGTTTGCAAGGGATTTACAATCTGGTAGATGATGCACATCTCACCAGCCGAGACTTGCTAGAGGGCTTATTTGAAAAACATAATTTACCCAAAGTTAAATGGGATACTTCTATCAAGAGTACCCGCCCATATAATGCTTGGGTGTCAAATGAAAAGCTTAAAGAGGCTGGATACCAGTTAATTCATCCACAGATGATTTTTTAGCAACTATTAGAAACTAGGAATTATGCAACCATCTGTTGTAGTTAAGTGGGGAGTGAGGAAGGTGGGGCCCCCTCTGGGAATAAGGGGTAATGGGGAGTGGGGAGTGGGGAGTGGGGAGTGGGGAGTGGGGAGTGGGGAGTTAAAAATTTTTTTGCTGCTCCTCACCTCCCTTATCTTCTAGCTTTTTGCGCCTTGGGTATCGAGAGAAAGCGATCGCACCTCGACGACTGTAATTCCTTCTTTTTGCCAAGCAGCTAACATCGCCGCCTCGACTGCCTTTGAGTGTAATTTATCTGCCAAAGCTAACAGTGTTGGTCCTGCACCGCTAATCACCATACCATAAGCACCAGCATTAACAGCTGCGATGTTGACAGCATCATAACCAGGAATCAAAGCTTTGCGATAGGGCTGATGCAATCTATCTTGCAAAGCTGTCTTTAACCATTGTCCATTACCAGTTTCCAAGCCGCGCAACAATAAACCCAAATGTGCTGTATTGAAAATTGCGTCGGCGCGACTCACTTGAGTTGGGAGAACGCCCCGCGCTTGGTGGGTGGAAAGTTCAAAATCAGGAATAGCCACAACTAGCACAATATCTTGATGCCAGGGAACATCACAAATTTCCCAAGCTGCACCACTGGTAGCAGCAAGACGACATCCTCCTAACAAGGCTGGAACTACATTATCAGGATGTCCTTCCATTGCGATCGCTAACTCCATCACCTGCGACTGACTCATAAGCCCACCCTCAAGTTGATTAGCAGCAACCAACCCACCAACAATTGCTGTCGCCGAACTACCCAAACCCCTCGCCAGTGGTACACCTAACTTTATCTCTATTTTCACAGTCGGCGGTGTCTGCTCTATATGTTGATAGAACTTGACAAACGCTTGGTAGAGGAGATTAGTTTCATCAGTTTGGACTCGTTCAGCTTCGGTACCAGTGACATGAATAATTAATCCACCTTCTTCTAGGCGAGTGAACTTGAACTCGTTGTACAGCTTTAATGCTGCACCGATGCAATCAAAACCAGGCCCCAAATTAGCAGTTGTGGCGGGAACAGTAACTGTGATAGCAGAAACAACAGACATTGGTAAAACTCACTAATCATTAACTAGCATCCCATGTATTGGTAGCAGTTTGGGGCGAGTTTTTGAGCGTTACTTGGAATACTTTGATCTACTGTTCCTTAATCCATCCTACGAGCCTTGAGTTGCAGTGGTTGTGGCTCTGGCAAAATTATACTGTGGGAATTTAAATGGTCGGATTGTGCGATCGCTCCGCCCCATCTACAAATGTCAGTCTCAAAAGTGATTGATGATACATAAAATTAAATTAATTTCCTGAGATACAACATTTAGTGGAGTTTAATATTAAGTAAGTTTTGGAAAGCACAAATGCGACTTTCCTATAAAATTAATTATAAATATTGGACTGTTAAATTTACTTTCCTAGCAACTTTTCTTCGTAACTCTAATTAAAAAACGTAGAGCTTCATTTACTGCTTGAGCATTGGGAAATATTTCTGCAATATCTTCTTCTAAATGAACTGTCAAACCTTCAGAAATTTTGCTATCATGTTCAAATTTTCCCATATTGTTACTTTCAAACAAATTATAAAACTGAGGTTTAGTTTCAGATACAAGCTTTTGAGAAGATGAATCATTTATTTTTTTAACGAGGGATTCCCAACTAGTAGCTTTCAGCTTAAAGTAATCTTTTGCTTCACGTAATGTTTTAAACTGTTGCTTTAGAATATCAACCGTATAAATATCCTTTTGATACGTCTGGGTTTGTTTATTAAGGTCTTCCTCAACCATATCAACTACCTCATTAACGAGTCGGTCATAATTTTCGGAAATTTGAGCCGCAGCCCCCAAAATACGGGAGGTGGCTTTGATCTGCACCTCATTTTCTTGTTTAAGTCTATCAGCAATATTACGAATTTGCTCCCCTAACTTACCTTTACTTTGATTTCCTATGTTTGATGCTGATTTTTTGCTCATAAAGATGCTTGTTTATTCCGAAAGTATTTCTTTAATAGCAAGCCAGATGCGTTTAAACTTTTGTACCAGACCGACAGGATTACCTGTTGTTTCCTCTTCCACCGAATCTACTAGAGATTGAATACGATCCATGCGTTTTGCTACAAGGTAGAGGTTATTTATGGCATCATCTTTACTTACGAGGGATTCACGCAGCAGAACGACCATCTCAGCGATTTCCCGTTTTAGCCTTTCGTTCTCGGCTTTACGACGAGTTTCCCATCCCTTAATACCAGCCTTGGAACGTCGCTCAAATTTAAGTTGTGTTTGTGCCTCATTATATAGAGTTAAATAGTTGTCTCGCTCAGACTTGATTTCTTCATATTGGGCAAGTAATTCAGTTGCTCTTGCTTTTTCTTCATTGTAACGATGTAGAGCTTGCTGATAATTTTTTTGCTCATCAATATATATCTGGTAATTGTGTGCTACACGTTCTTTTAATTCATTAACCTCAACTTGGTAAGTTTGGATATCTTGCTGAACTTGAGTTAGTTGGGATGCAGCTTCCTGATTTTTTTTCGCACGTTGTTGCCATTCATCACGTTGGGCAATTAATTCAACTGCTTTGGTTTTTGCTTCATTGTAACGATTTAGAGCCTGCTGATAATTTTCTTGTTCACCAAGATAAATTAAATAGTTGTTTGCTATGCGTTCTTTTAATTCGTTAACCTCAACTTGATAAGTGTGGATATTTTGCTGAACTTGACTTAGTTGGGATGCAGCTTCCTGATTTTCTTTCGCACGTTCTTGCCATTCATCACGTTGGGCAATTAATTCAATTGCTCTAGTTTTTTCTCCATTGTAGAGGCATAAAGCCTGCTGATAATTTTTTTGTTCATTCAGATATATCTGTTTTAACTCGTTAACTTCAATTTGGTAAGTTTGGATATCTTGCTGAACTTGAGTAAGTTGAGACGCAGCTTCTTGATTTTCTTTCGCAAGTCGTTCCCATCGAATCGCATCAGCACGAGCATTTCTCAAAAAATGGTTAAGCTCATGATTAGAAAGTGGTTCTTTCGCAGGTGGGTGAGGATTATTGACAGGAGGAGGTTTCTCACGACCCTTCTTTGCGTCTCGCATAGTCATAATAAATGTTGTAAATATTACTTTAATCCCTATGTTAATACAGTCTTTTTTAATTGAAAATCTACTTTACAAAAGTTTTATTTTGTCAAGACCAGTTTTCTAAGTTCATTTACGCCACCAAACTGATCTTTTATTATCTCGTGCGATCGCGTAATCCTAGTATAAAAGTGATCGCCTCAACATTAAAAGCGATCACTTTTTTCCCCTAACTGTCTAAAAAGTTCCTAAAACGGGCGCTACCTCAACCTCGGAAATTTGTGGAGCCAAGAATCCCTTAGCATAAATCTGGGGATTGGTTTGCGAGACTATGGCATAAGACTGGCGAAGATTAGCATTGACTGCGACAGTCTTCACGTCGTACATCTGCATCGCCATCTTTGGATAAAAACCAATACCAATAATCAGCAGCAGAAAACAGGCAGCGATAAACACCTCACGCGGTCTAGCATCGTCGTAGACTGCATCTTCTGGCACGAAGCAGTCTGTACCAAAACAAACTGTTCCATCATCTTCTTGATTTTCCAAGCCTGCATTATTAATGTCGCAGATGAGTGCTGCACCGTCACCATAAAATACTTCTCGCAGCATGGAAAGTAGATAGATTGGTGTGAGGATGACTCCAACCGCGGCGAGAAAAACTGTTACAGTGCAGAAAGTCGAACTGTAAACGTCACTACTTGTCAGACCAACGAATACTGAGAGTTCGCCAGCAAAGCCGCTCATACCCGGAAGTGCCAGAGATGCCATCGCTGCGATTGTAAACAGGGCAAAGACTTTGGGCATGGCTTGACCAATACCGCCCATATCTTTCATTACCATTGTGTGGGTGCGATCGTAAGTAACGCCTGCTAAAAAGAACAGTACCGATGCAATCAAACCATGTGAAATCATCTGCAACATCGCGCCGTTGATTCCCAAATCAGTAAAGGACGCAATCCCAAGCAATACAAACCCCATATGGGAAATCGACGAATAAGCTAAACGCCGCTTCATATTGGTCTGAGCAAAGGAGTTTAATGCACCATAGATAATATTCACAACACCCAGAATGGCTAGAACCGGCGCAAAGTAAATATGTGCATCGGGGAGTAATTCAAGATTCAGGCGAATCAGCCCGTATCCGCCCATCTTCAGTAACACACCAGCCAGAATCATCGATACAGGAGAGGATGCTTCGCCGTGGGCATCAGGCAACCAGGTATGCATGGGGAAAACAGCAAGCTTGACACCAAATGCAATCAACAACCCTGCATAAAGTAGTAGTTGTAGACCAAGGGGATATTCCTTCCTGGCGAGGGCGGTTATGTCAAATGTCATATTACCGCCGCCGTATAATCCCATTGCCAGCGCTGCCACCAAAATAAATATAGAAGCGGCTGCGGTATACAACAAAAATTTTGTAGCCGCATAACGACGCCTTTGCCCACCCCAAATGCAGACTAGTAGGTAGACGGGAATCAGCTCTACTTCCCACATAATGAAAAATAGCAGCAAGTCTTTGGCAACGAACACCCCTACCTGTGCGGAATACAGCACCAGCATCAAGAAATAGAAGAGGCGGGGTCGGTGATCAACTTGCCAAGCGGAAAAAATCGAGAGTGTGGTGACAAATCCTGCTAGAAGCACAAGTGGCACTGAAAGTCCATCGACTGATACCGCCCAGTTCAAACCTAACTGAGGCACCCAGGCATAATTTTCCCCAAGTTGAAAACTAGCACTGCTGGCATCATAATGCTTCCAAAAGACATAGCACATCAACGCAAAGTCTGCAATACTTACACCTAGTGCATACCACCGAACACGCTTGCCATCTTTATCAGGCAGCACAGGGATAAGCAAGGCAGCAACGAGTGGCAGTAAGACAATTGCGGTAAGCCAGGGAAATTGATCCGCTATCATGTATATGAGGAAAAATACTTATTTGTCAATTATGTCATTGTACTAAAGTTTGTAACATTTTCTTCATAAATCTTTGTGCCATTGACCGTTTTGACGGAAAAAGAATTGACTTGAAAATGGGGAGTGGGGAATTGGGAAGAAAGATTTTTACTGGCTCACGGTACTAATCCAGCACGCAACGCACGGACAGCAGCCTGTGTACGGTCAGCAACACAGAGTTTATTGAGAATACCTCGAACATGAGTTTTTACAGTACCGACTGTTAGATACAGCCTTTTGGCAATTTCTGCATTGTCACACCCAGCGACAATCAACTCTAAAACATCCATCTCTCTATTAGTTAAAGGATAGCCGACTATACTTTTCTCAATATCTGGGTTAATACCTTCAATTAAGACTCTTTTTCCAGCTGTGCCTCTGCTAGCATCGGGGAAATCTTGACGTATTTGTTGTAGTACAAGGTCTGCGATCGCTGGATCGATCCATGATGCACCTGCATAAGTCGTTTTCACAGCCTCAACTAGTTTCTCAGTTTCGATATCCTTCATGCAATAAGAATCTGCACCCGCCGCAAATGCTGCTAAAACTGCCTGTTCGCTATTCTGCATCGTTAAAATTAGCAGCTTTGTTGTATAATTTTCATTTTCTGCTTGATATTGCCTAAATGTGCGTGTTAGCTCAATCCCATCCATATCAGGCAAACCAATGTCAATAGTAGCAACATCAGGCTTGAGTGTTTTCAGAAGCTTGATGCCGTCGGCGGCATTTGCGGCTTCACCAACAATGTTTAACTCTGGCTGCGTTTGTAAGGCAGCCCGTAAGCCGATTCTTGTCAGGTTGTGATCTTCAATCACAAGGATCTTGATTTCACTCATAGTTGCTTAACTTTACTGTTATCTATCTAAAATACAGATTAAAATAATCTCGTTCTTCTATTTGGGATTTTATACAAAAAACAATGCGCTTAGTATTGTTCCCTGAACTTCATCTACCATTAGACATAAATAACCTGATCTCGGAAGTTTTTCTCAGGCAACAGTTTCGATATTACAATATAATTCAATCAAAAAATATTGTTATACATGAACCTGATGGTGGATATTTTATAGTAATAGCAAGCAAGAGTGGGTGACTAATTAATACAGTACTTACGCAAACAATAGTCGAAATCCTTATTTTCACGTAGGGGCAATTCATGTAGCTTTAGCTTCCCGCAGGGTATTGCCACGGAGGGCGTGTACTTTTGCGTAAGTCCTATATATAATAGTTGCCTTTGCAGTAGCTAGGATGATGTACAAAAAATTGACTAAACTACCTCACACTAGCACCAGGCACAGATATTGGTTAGATAATCGGACTAAGATACTTATCAAAAAGTAATATTAATTAATACAGGCTTTAAAGGACTACAGTGTAATTACGTATATAGTAAGATATTTAATTTAGGAAACTTTAAAGGAAAATACAAATTCTTAATAATCTCAGCGCTAGTGAAGTAAGCTATTACTAGATTTGCTAGGGATAGCCAAGCACTTCTTTTTTATTTAGCCATGTCTTTAACTAAAAGTGTCAAAAAAGATAAAATTCTCGTTGTCGATGATGTTTTTGACAATTTACTAGTCTTAGAAGCAGTCCTAGAAGATGAGGACTATGAGATTAACTTGGTGGAAGATAGCAAAATTGCTCTGAGTATGGTTGAGCAGTCGCCGCCAGACTTAATTCTCTTAGATGTGATGATGCCGGAGATAGATGGCTATGAATTTACTCGACGCATCCGACAGAATCAGGCGTTGCCATTTATCCCCATTTTGCTGCTCACGGCTCACTATGAGTCTAGCGTTGTTGAAGGACTTGATGCTGGTGCAGATGACTTTATTCGTAAACCATTCGATCCTGATGAACTACATGCACGAGTGCGATCGCTCCTGCGCCTCAAGCATAGTATCGACGAACGAGATCAGATGGCTAACCTCCGGGCAGATTTTGTCTCGCGTTTTACTCACGATTTACGCATACCTCTAGTAGCCTCCAACCGCGTATTAAAATTATTGCTGGAAGGCAGATTTTGCGAAGTTTCGCCACAATTGGAAGAAATAATTGATACCATGATTGGCAGTAATCAAGACCTGCTGGAAATGGTAAATACCTTGTTAGAAGTTTATCGTCATGAAGCAGGCTGTAAAACCTTAAAAATTTCTCGCTGCAATATTCAAGAATTAGTTAGTGAAGTTTCCCAAGAATTAACTCCCTTAGCTGAAGAAAAAGGATTAGCTGTAAACCTTGATAAAAGTGAAACTGCAAGTACCATCATGGGCGATCGCGTAGAACTGCGGCGAGTTTTGACAAATATCATCGGCAATGCGATCAAATTTACAGATAAAGGTTCTGTAGATATTCGCTGTTATCTCACTCCGGTAGCTGTGACTATTGATATCCAAGATACGGGATCGGGAATTTCTAAACAAGACCAGACAATATTATTCGAGCGATTTCGCCAAGGTAAACACCAGCGTTCTGGAAGTGGTTTGGGTCTATATTTATCTCGCTGCATTATTGAAGCACATCAAGGCACAATCAATGTGACATCTGAACCAGGGAAGGGTAGTACATTCACTATAAGTCTACCTGTCGCTGGTGAAAACTAAAAGTAGCGATAGGCAAAAAATCTCTGGTAAAACACAGATTTAAGAAAGGGAGAATATTAGACGAGATGGTTGAAAATACTTTCGTCTTTAATCACTAAATCAGGTTAGTCAAATGTCTGAACTTACGGATGAACTTCAATATATTTTGAATTCTTTGATTGTTACAATCCAGGTTTAACTCGCCAGCAGATTGATGAAATTACTAAGGATTGTGGTTTAGGGATTTGACGATTTCATTCCGACCTAATTATTAGGGACTGACAAATAAAAAAATATTCAATTATTTATTGTGGGGTGGGCATCTCGCCCGCCCAGTTTATATGGCGTGCGAGACGCCCACCCCACAAGTAGTAGTAATTTATTTCTTGGAGTTCCCTTAGATTTTATCAAGGCTAATCACGGAATTTGCCAAAACTCTACCACAAGAACTTTCTGGTAGCATGAAGCAACAGGTAGCGATTGAAGCATCCCATAGTCAAAATAAATACCCCAAACATCGATTAGTGCGTAAATTTATGTAAATAGATGAGATTTACTTCAGTTCAAAAACGAACTGAGGCGATTTATGATTTGGATTTGACGCTAAGATTTTTTATTTGTCCAAAGTCCAATAGAATTGTTCTGGCGTTTAAATTCGCTTGCTCTTAGTGCGATCGCTGCGTGATTGCCTACGCCAGGTACGCGATCGCAGTTGCTTTCATCGTGGGTTCTCTAACGGAATACAAGTCGGCGCTTTTATATGTTGCCTGACTTTGCCTTTCATATTAAAATTTGGAAGTAATACTTCATGGTTAATGCATTTAAACGTTCAATTCGGATAATTAAAGATGCGCCCCTGTATGTCTGATTTCCTTTATCACCCTAGAGAATTTATCTTTTTCCATTTCCAACCCTTTTTTGCGGTGGGCTGTACTTAGGGTAAGTAGGGGCGGACGATCGCGTAGATGCGATCGCATCACTGGTTAATTAACTACTGGATGCTGCAGAGAGTTAGCTCCTATGTCATCCTAGTTAGGAGAGTTAATTCGGTGATGTCTTTGGTTTTAGTATTGAAGGGCTTTTTCCTTTTAGTATTTACAGACTTCTCAGAGAAATTAAAATCTCTACACAGTGATGATTTTGGAGATAATCGATGTCAATTTATGTAGGTAACCTCTCTTATGACGTTACACAAGAGGATTTAAGTGGTATTTTTGCAGAATATGGTACTGTAAAGCGAGTTCAAGTACCTACCGACCGTGAAACAGGCCGTCCGCGAGGCTTTGCTTTTGTGGAAATGGGAACTGACGCTGAAGAAACAGCTGCCATTGAAGCTTTAGACGGTGCTGAGTGGATGGGTCGTGACCTGAAAGTGAATAAGGCTAAACCCAAGGAAGACAGAGGTGATAGAGGTTCGTTTGGTGGTAATCGAGGCGGATATGGTGGTGGCGGCGGTGGACGCTCCCGCTACTAACTTTAGAAACAAAAAAATTTACCTAGAGTCTTAAGTCAGACAAGGAGTCTGTCTTTTTTTTGCACTGTTACTACCTGCATACTCATTGATTAAGTCAACTTAGTAGGAGAGATAATGACCCAAGTAATTGTAGGTGACAATGAACACATTGAATCCGCCTTACGACGATTTAAGCGAGAAGTTTCCAAGGCTGGAATTTTTCCAGACATGAGAAAGCATCGTCATTTTGAAACGCCCCTAGAAAAACGCAAGCGCAAAGAAGTTGCCAAGCACAGACAGAGTAAGAGAAGTTTTCGTAATTAAGGACTGACATAAATATAAACTAATGCCCTCATAGCTTTTATGAGGGCATTGGTTTTGTCTATTTTAAAATCAGGAAACCTAAAGAAACGCTAAAATCAAGTCAGCCTTTGTATTGTAGCGGTTGTGTCCCACATCACTCAGAGGGCGGTTCACTGCATAAATCCTGATTGTCAACGTCCTTATCCTCAGCCTTGGGGAAACAAATTTTGCAACAGCTGTGGCGCACCGCTAGAGCTGTTAGACCGCTATGTTCCACTTCAGCCCTTGGGATCGGGAGGATTTGCTCAAATCTACACGGTTTGGGATGAAAAAACTCAAACCGAGAAAGTACTGAAAGTGTTGGTAGAAGATTCACCAAAAGCACTGGAATTATTTACCCAAGAGGCGGCGGTTTTATCTAACTTGCAGCATCCGGGTGTCCCCACAGTTGATGCCGATGGATATTTTCAGGTAAAGCTGTTTAATCCTAAACCGCACCAACTGCCTTGTCTGGTAATGGAAAAAATTAATGGGCGGACTTTAGAGGAGATATTAAAAAAGTTTCCCCAAGGATGTCCAGAGGATTTGGTTTTAAACTGGTTTGCCCAAGCTGTACAAATTTTACAGGAATTACACAAACGTCAGATTATTCACCGGGATATCAAACCTTCTAATTTAATGCTAGGAACCTTTTCGCCAACTGTAACCCCACCTCAAGGGCAAACAGAGGGCGATCGCCTGGTACTAATTGATTTTGGCGGGGCAAAACAATTTAGCCCCTCTAAGCTGCGTTCTCAGTCTAGTTCCACCCGATTATTTTCTTCTGGCTACAGTCCACCAGAACAAGTGACTGGCGGGATTGTCAGGCCAAGTGCTGATTTTTATGCCCTCGGTCGAACGGTAATTGAACTACTAACAGGCAAATACCCGCTAGAATTGGAAGATCAGCAAACGGGTAAATTACATTGGCGAACTACGATAAATGTCAACCCCCAATTAGCAGATTTGCTCGATGAGATGGTGGAGGCGGATGTGCGATCGCGTCCGGCAAATGCAGCGATAATTCAGAAACGGTTGGCGAAGATTTCTCAATCATTACCGCCGCCAGGGTTGTTTTCCCAACTGCGAGATCAGGTTAAGCAAGCCTCAACGCAAGCTTACCAGAGATTTACACTGCTAAAGTTAGCTATTGAACAAGTTTTAGCTAACTTTAGCCAAGCTGTAAGCAAAAGCGTTATTTTCATCGCTCAGACAATCATCAAAATTTTCCAAGCTTGTTTGGCGACGATTTGGGCGATAATCCTGAGTAGTATCGGCGCTTATTTTGGTGCGATCGCTGGTTTTATTTTGGCCTATCGCACTAGCTTGGGGCATCGGGTTGTGGAATTTCTTGGGAGTCAGCTAAAGGAATTAGTGCCAAATGCTCAACCCCACTTTGGGCCAGATATTTTGGTGTTCGTCGCCGCAGGCTGGGGAACCGCATGGGGACTGACAGTATCCGGGTGTTTTGGTCAACGGCGGCGTTTTTTAGTAGCGTCGCTGATGGGTATAGTTAGCTATGGCTTCGGCTGGTTGATTTTGCAATTAATCACCCCAAAAGATAGTGGTGAAGGCTTAGTAGCAGTGATTTTAGTGGCAGTTTCCCTACTCACCTTGAGTTTAGGTCTTCGCAGCCATCATATAGTGTACGCTGTGTTCGCTGCCTTTGGTAGTGCGATCGGCTATGCACTTTTGATTCTTTTGAAGTTAGCACCTGCTATCTTCCAATTTTCAAGTCTTCCAGGCTGGCCGGAGTTATACAAGCCTCTGATTTTTTTTGGTTCTGTGGGCTTCTTTGTCAGCTTCTGGTTAGGAGTGAGTTACTACCTAATTGTCCCTGGATTGCGCCTTTTGGGATGGCGGTGAACTACTCCTAGTAGCTATAAAGCTGAACTAGGAGCTTCTGTAATCACGGGGGAGTGCCTAAACTTAGACTTTCGCCCAAGATTAGGACTTACCTCCCCTCCTACAGCAGAGACGGCTGATAGCGAGTCTTCTCCCAAGGGGAGACGCCAAGGGGGAACGAACGTCACCTTCCGCCTTTATCATTTCGACTACGCCCAATGCAAGCATTCTCATATTCTCTGCTCTAATATTTATCGCTGCGTTTGCATCACGATCATGATGAGTATTGCAATGAGGACAAGTCCATTCACGGATATCCAACGGCATTTCACTAATTTGATGGAAACAATTAGAACAGAGTTTTGAACTGGGGAACCATCTATCAATCTCAATCAACTTTCCACCTTTGCGTTCTAGTTTATAGGCTATAATCAAATAAAATAATTGGTGATTCGTCATGCATCCAGTATTTGTTTTTACTTATGTTTTAAATCAATCCTAGACGCAATCCTTATCACCCCCTCACAATCCCCATCTTAGGAGTACCTTGTTAGCGTAGCGTCTCGCAGAGAAGATGGGGAGTTCCGCGAAGCGTTAAAATAATTCGTAATTCGTAATTAATCAAGTGCCCAAAAACAAGATCCCCCTAGTCGGATTTTCATCGATCTAGGGGGATCACATATTTGGTAGTCTATAATTGGTTCAGTATACTTGCCTACAAATCGATTCTATAGCCTAGATTTCGGTTTGAGTAGTTTTACCATTAGAATTCATAGTATTTTTACACATTCTTAATCAATGCTTCATCCCTGTTCTTCCTTAGACAAGTGGTATATGTAAGTATGACAGTACGCAATGTGCGTAATTTGTCAAATTGTGGATATCTGTAAAAAATATGAAACTCAAGATTGTCGCTACCGTCGCCTTGTTAGCTTGTTTCGGGTTTGCAGAGCCGAGCCTTGCATTAAATCAGCTAGACTTGGATCAGTTGAAGGCAACAAGTACCTGTCCTCGGTGTAATTTGAGTGGTGCTGACTTAAGTAAACTGAATCTAAACGGAGCAAATTTGCGAGGAGCTGACTTAAGCAACGCTACATTATCTCAAGCTAATCTCACGAATGCCGATCTCACCGGTGCCAATTTAGAAAGTGCTATTCTGAATTCGGCGAATCTCAGTGGTGCTTCCTTAACAGGAGCAAATTTGAAATCAGCATCCCTGGAAAATGCCGATCTATCTTATGCCGGTTTAATCAGCGCCAATTTAGAAGCAGCAAACTTAAAAAATGCCAATTTGCAGTTTACCAATTTTCGGGGGGCTAACTTCCGACTAACAACTATGGCTAATGGTATCGTCACCTCCGACAAACCCTATGGCTGGTCGTTAGAGCGTCAAAATCCCAGAGAATGTAACGAGTTCAAACCCGAAAATACCCGAGGCACAACCTGTTATTCCAAATAAACTGGCATTGGGCATTGCCTATTCTCCTCATCTCCCCCTCCACCTTTGCTTGTTCTCAACTCTCGTTGTAGTATGCCAAAAGCATTTTGTTTGTTAACAGTTCTTTATCATGGGAAAAAAGCTTGGAGATTAATTTAGTCAATGCTTACCCGTATTAAAGACTTAGCAGCAAACTTAGCACCCCGCTTAATTGAAATTCGCCGCCACATCCACTCTCACCCAGAACTTAGCGGTCAGGAGTACCAAACAGCAGCCTTCGTAGCTGGTGTTCTGTCTTCCAGTGGGCTGCACGTCCAAGAGGGAGTCGGCAAAACCGGCGTGATTGGAGAACTGCAAGGCACTAGCCAAAATGACCGTTTATTGGCAATTCGCACTGATATGGATGCCTTGCCAATTCAAGAGGGCACCAATTTGGAATATGCCTCTCGCGCAGATGGTATTATGCACGCTTGCGGTCACGATGTCCACACTACTGTCGGGTTAGGAACGGCAATGGTGCTGTCCCAAGTTGCAGAGGATTTGGGTGGGAAAGTGCGGTTTTTATTTCAGCCCGCCGAGGAAATTGCCCAAGGCGCAAGCTGGATGGTGAAAGATGGGGCAATGGAAAATGTCTCAGCTTTATTAGGGGTTCATGTTTTCCCTTCTATACCCGCAGGTTCTATTGGCGTGCGTTACGGGGCATTGACAGCGGCGGCCGATGACTTAGAAATTCTGATTATAGGAGAATCTGGGCATGGGGCGCGTCCCCATGAGGCGATTGATGCAATTTGGATTGCTTGCCAAATTATTACTGCACTGCAACAAGCGATCAGCCGCACACAAAATCCCTTGCGTCCTGTAGTCTTGAGCATCGGGAAGATTAATGGTGGTAGAGCGCCGAATATAATTGCGGATAAAGTGCAGTTATTGGGAACCGTGCGATCGCTCCATCCCGAAACCCGTGCCCAGCTTCCAAACTGGATTGAAAACATTGTATCTAATCTCTGTGATACCTACGGGGCAAGCTATGAAGTCAATTATCGCCAGGGTGTACCCAGCGTCCAAAATGATTACGTCCTAACGCAATTGTTACAATCAGCCGCAGAAGAAGCTTGGAGTTGCGATCGCGTCCAAGTCTTACCCGAACCTTCCCTTGGGTCGGAAGATTTTTCAATGTATCTGGAACACGCCCCCGGTTCTATGTTTCGCTTGGGTGTAGGCTACAAAGAAAGAATCATTAACCACCCATTACATCATCCCCAATTTGAAGTCGATGAATCTGCGATTATCACCGGGGTTGTAACTCTGGCATACACCGCTTATAAATACTGTCAGCAAAATTTGTAAATAAAAACTCCCAGTAGATAAGTGCTGGGAGTTTTTGTTTAAGTAATCTTTTTTAGC
>NZ_JBTYKD010000156.1:0-5130 GCF_054880495.1 Nostoc sp. | reverse complement strand
GCTGCCATCCAAATTGGATTAGCACACTGATATTGAAACTTACTATGGGGTAACTGTGTTTCGAGTTGTTGTTGGTCATAGTGACGATCCTGATTTTCAAAATGCGATCGCTGAAATTCTTCAAGAATGTAGCTGTTCCCTAGCAGGATCAATTCCTCAGGCTGGACTTTTATTCACTGCTATAGACTTTGACCTAATGATGGATATTCAAAAATTTATTCATAATTCATAATTTAGAATCAATCAAACTAAAGGCAATAAAATTTCAAATTCAGTACCTACACCTAGCTGGGAACGTAAATTTAATTTACCGCCATGTCTGGCTGTGATAATTCGATAACTTACGGCTAAACTAGTATTTTTACCAGTCTTTGTTTCAAAAGAAAAAGACTCCCTAATTTGCTGTTGTAACTCCTCAGACATTCCAAGGCTATTATCAGCAATGCGAATTAAGATCAAGCGAGAATCTGGTGTATCTGGGTTGCTTGCTTCTTGCGAAATAACTTCTGTGGTAATCTCAATTCGGGGTTTTTGAAGAGTCTTAGTTTCTTCTAGATCCAACTGCTGTCGCACGGCTTCATTGAGTAAGGTATCCACAGCTTCGCTTAAAATATTCATCAAAACCTGATTTAACTGCCCGATAAAGCAATACACTGGCGGCAATTGACCGTAGTATTTGACGATTTCAATTTCTCCTTGAAGACGACTATTAATTAATAAAATAATACTATCTATGCAGGCGTGTAAATCTACTGGTTTGGGATAAAGTTCGTCGATGTGACAGAAGTTTTGTAAGCTGGTGACAAGTTTTTTTAATCTTTCCGCTCCCGTGCGGATACTAGCAAGCGATCGCGACAAATCTTGTTCTAAAAAATCAAATTCAATCTCTTCTTTAAAAAGATTAATTGCCTGGGAAGCTGATGGCAACTCTTGATCATAAGCCGCGATCAGCTTGAGTAAATCTTGGCTGTAGGTTGAGACATAAATTATATTACCCCAAATAAAACTTACTGGGTCTAAAATTTCGTGCGCTATGCCGTCTACCAAACGTCCCAGATTTGCCATTTTATCATTTTGAATCATTTGGGCTTGGCTGCGTTCATAGCGCACCAAATTGTCGATTCCGCGAATTTGCCAAGAAATGATATTTAATTCTTGGACATCTAACAATCTATAAGCACCAGATTCTGTTTGTACTACAATTGGTTCTGCTAATAATTCTGGCGATCGCTTTAGGCTAAGTTGCATCGCAGTTAAAATCGATGTTGAATCAGCAAGCAGCAACATCGGTATCCGCGCATAGCTATAGAGAACGGCTAATGGTTGCTGAACAAATAACTCTTGTCCATAGGGGCGAATCAAAAATTCTAGCAGTCGCCGCCGCGAAATCATCCCAATGAACTTTCCCTGTTCTACTAAAATTACTCCTGGTAGCAGGGGGTATTTTCCCAAAAAATTAGCCACTTCCATACCAGTGCGGTTGATTTCCACTGGGAAGTTGTACATTGGTAGTTCTTGGAGGGTTGACTCTACATCAAGATCGCGATCGCTACCAACAGACAAAAATGGCGGTGAAATTTGGTAACTGAATTCTTCTGGCACAAGACATCCTGATTTTTACAAAGATAGGTAAACAATAAGTTAATATTTTAAATTTTGTCACCCTCTAAATCCGGTTTCGATTTAGGTATCTACTAAGACTAGCCCTTTGAAAGTGAAAATAGTTTTAATCTCTTGCAAGCAACTGGCGTGCGATTTATCATCTGGGTGGAGAATATAAAGAAGTGCGATCGCAAGCTAAACTAAAAATAACCTTTACAAAAAGTGCAAAGGTAGCATTATGACCTCTGCAACCGAACCATCCACTGCCCTCACTCCTTTCCCCGACCATACTCAACTTCCTGAGTCTGATGGCACATTTGTAAGCCAGTCGCTTGCGGGGGTTCCCCCCGTTGTGCGAACTAGCACGAAAAATTGGCAAGAACATCCTCAAAGCATCTTACTGACGGACTCAATTACACCCGTCCTCAAGCAATTAAATCTTGAAGATCAATATTGTATTGGTCAGGACTTAGGCATTTAGTGGCGCTTGACTGATCCCCCTGAAAAAGGAGCAGAAGCACCGGATTGGTTTTATGTACCAAATGTACCATTTTTGTTGAATGGACAAACGCGACGTTCTTATGTATTGTGGTAAGAGTCTATTGCCCCGTTGATTGTCTTAGAATTTGTCTCTGGCAATGGTGCAGAAGAACGAGATAAAACTCCTTGGAAGGGTAAATTTTGAGTTTATGAGCAGGTGATTCGTCCTCCCTTCTACGGCATTTATGAAGTGAGTAAAACCAGTATAGAAGTTTATCATCTGATTGAAGGACAGTATCAGGTGTTACCAGCAAATGAACGAGGGCATTATCCTATAGTTTCTTTGGGTGTTGAATTAGGCTTATGGCAGGGGGAATATCAGAATGTGGAATTACCCTGGCTGCGTTGGTGGGATTTACAAGGTAATTTGTTGTTGAATGGCGATGAAAGAGCAGAACAGGAACGCGAAAGAGCAGAACAAGAAAGCGAAAGAGCTGATCGCCTAACTGCCCAATTGCGATCGCTCGGTGTTGAACCAGAAGTCTAATATTTTTCTATGAATTACGAATTAAATCTGTGGCTTAATTTGTTTAGACACAAAATTTACTGCTACCAGGGTAATCACGATGACAAATAGACCTCCTTGCGAACCAGAGTCATCCCAAAGAACTGCCCTTGGCTTTGATGAATTTATAGCTATTCTGGTTGCCTTCGCCACTATCGGAGCGATTATTTTTTGGTCATTGTCTCGCAGAGATTCTAGCTGGAACTTAAACTGGCTGCTGTCGCCTGACTCCACTCCGTCTTCTAGTGTTCAACCAAAGCAAGTATTGCCCTCCTCTCCTCCAAAGGTAGAACCAAATATAGTCCCCAACAACGTCTTGCCCTATTCTGGACCTGCGGCTGTTTTTGAACCCAAGACACCTTCATTCCCAATTAAAAGCGCAACTCCCTCCCGCGCAGTCTTGCGATCTGGTCAGGTAATCCCAACTCAATCCCCACAACCACAGATACCTGTATCCTCTTCAATAGGACTTGAGTCATCAATTACATCATTAGCGTTGCCTTTAGTAACTCCGACAAAACCAAAATCAATTATTCCGCCGCCAATTGCATTTAACGATGTACCCAAAAACTTCTGGGGTCGGCCTTTTATAGACGTTCTTTCTTCCCGTGGTATTCTCAAAGGGTTTCCTGATTATTCTTTTAGACCAAATCAGCCTGTAAACCGCGCCGAATTTGCTGCTATACTGCAAAAAGCCTTTGACCAAGAACCGTCTAAGACTGCGATCGCATTTCAAGATGTACCAGCAAAATTCTGGGCAACTCCAGCAATTGATCAAGCCATCACTACCGGATTTCTCAAAGGCTACCCGAAAAAAAGCTTCAAACCACAACAAAATATTTCCCGAGTGCAAGTTTTAGTTGCTCTTGTTAGTGGGTTCAATTTTAAAGCAGCCACTTCCCCAAATCAGATTTTAAGTGTCTATAAAGATGCTAAAAATATTCCAACCTATGCTATTAAGAAAATAGCCACTGCTACAGCTAATGGTCTGGTAGTTAACTATCCAAATCCACAAATTCTTGCTCCTAACAAAGTAGCTAGTCGGGCTGAAGTAGCGGCGATGATTCATCAAGCTTTAGTAAAACGTGGCAAGTTGCCCTTAATTCCATCTCAAAACATGGTGCTCCGGCGTAGCCCAACCCAGGTGTTACCCTGAGCCTTCGACAAGCTCAGGGTAACACCTGCGCCTTCGCGTAGCGCGGTGGCCTGAGCTTGCCGTACTCCGCAGGAGTTGCAAGCTACGCGTAGCGTCTCGTAGAGAAGAGTCTCGTAGAGAAGGGCATCGCCCAAAATATCTCCAAAACCGAACTTCAAAGGGGAAATTGTCCGCCAGAGGTTCGTCTCAATGAACTTCGTAGGGAATTTTAAGACAAGTCTGATCGCTGAAATCCGGCGATCAGACTTCGATGATTGGGAATTAGAGCCTAGTCTTACACAGGAGCAAGCTATGCCTAGCGTCTTATAGAGAAGCGATAATTAGATATTAAGCTTCTGGAATTTCTTGCCCGACAACTTGTGATTTAAGAACAGTGATTTCACCAGTTAACTCTTTCCTGGTTGAGGCTTTGAGTAAATAGCGGTAAATAAACCAAGCAGAATAAGCAATACCAATTAACTCAAAAGTAGGTGCTACCAAGGGGATATCATTCAAAGCATCTAATATTGCAAAGAGTACTTTAACCCCAACAATTGATCCCAGAATTAAACCAACTGTTACCAGGGGTTGCTTATATTGATTAAAGAAGCTTCCCACATATTCTGGCAATGTTGCTAAAAAGGTAGAAATTTGCTCCCCGTATTTTAGCCATTCGTCTTGAGACTGCGCGGGAGGCTGGAGTTTGGTGATCGTACCCGTTTGGTTGTTGATCTCTGCCACTTTAGTCTCGTTGGATGCGGTTTCGGTAAATTCTTGTTCTGGCATTTTAACTCCCATAAATTTGACAGTTGAGTTTTTCTAATCTGGATAATTACAACCAAAAGGCTGTTGATTAGGTAATGCAAAAGTGCATCACTACAATTGTGTGAAGGGCACAAAAGGGTTTTAGTGTCCTATAATCATAACTTTCCCGTAATATCTACTGCATCAACTACAAGGTAGAAATTGACAAATAGCTGTTTGTCCAAAGTGTTGGTAGCCGACTTTTTAGCCAGGGCAACTTGTGCCTCAAAAACCGAGATGACCTTTATATAAGCCTAAAAGCCGTTATCTGATATTAAAGCTATCTTAAGCCGCGTTGGTCAATTAACGCATTGCTATTGATATTAATACGTAATAGAAATTTTTGTGTATTCACACAGACTAGACTTTTAACATCTTTTATGATATCTGTGCTTGGATGAGGAAGAAATCAATTCAAAATTGTTCGTGCAGCGCGAAGGCGGAAGCAAGCTACGTAGTAGCGTCTTTGCAGGAGATGGGTATTGCCCCGAACAAAAAAATCATTCTTTTCAGCTATTGTTTGCGTAAGTCCTGTAAGCAATGC
>NZ_JBTYKD010000155.1:0-7381 GCF_054880495.1 Nostoc sp. | reverse complement strand
GAGGTTATTATCTTATGAACACAGCGCCTAATCTCTTTTCCCCTCTCCTTACCAAGGAGAGGGGTGCCCGAAGGGCGGGGTGAGGTTATTATCTTGTAGGCTAGACAATAACCTCACCCTAACCCTCTCCTTATTAAGGAGAGGGGACTGGAATCGGAAATAAAAATGACTAAACTTTATAACAAAAATAGTGAAACAGAAAAAAGGCGACTGTTACGCCAAAATATCACAAAAGCCGAGAAACTTGTTTGGGATAAAATAAGAGATAGACAGCTAGAAAACTGCAAGTTTCGCAGACAATATAGTGTGGATAAGTTTGTTATGGATTTTTATAGTTCTGAATTTACAGCTATTTTCAGCTAAATAGACCACGCGGTAGGGGCACAGCAATGCTGTGCCCCTACGATACATGTGGTTCAAATACATGAAAACTGCTGTAAGTTAGCTATAGAAATTGATGGCGAAAGCCATTCTCAAGAAGGTGCTGCTGAATACGATAAGGCAAGACAAGAATTTATTGAATCAGCAGGAATTAAGTTTATTAGATTTACGAATAATGATGTGTATGCTAATTTGTCTGGGGTGCTGGAAAGTATTGCTCAGAATATACGAAATTTAAGGGGATAGTAGTTGAACCTCACCCCCAGCCCCTCTCCTTATTAAGGAGAGGGGAGCAGGATTAAACCTAAATCATAAAATTAATCTTCCTCATCACCAAAATCAGGTTTGATACCAAGTGCGCCTATCTGCTCTGCTAAACGTTCAGAGCATTGGGCGAATAGAATTCGCTACTACACAAACTCTCGTCCACCGATCTAGACTAATACAAAATCAAGGGCTTGCTAACCCACGGAGGTGGGTTTTGTATTTCGACTCCGCTCAACACAAGTCTGTATAGCCGCGACTTCCAGTCGCCCGGCGAATTTGAGCCGAACCTCTGATTATTTTGCACCTAACTGATATCTTTCCTTTAACAGGTGGGTATTATAAGCTTGCCATGCTAACAATATCTTCATAAATTTGCCTTCAAATAAAATACATTACCGCAATTCTACTGTGACATCATGCTTTTATTATTTCTGGAATTGGATTAAATAATTCTCAAAAAATCAGTATTTACCAGATAAGATGAACTACTGATAAATGATATAACTTTAATAAATTCTCTTTTGTTTTAGCTACTTTATTTGGAAGTTAGTAAAACCAGATACAGTAGTTGCATAAATATAATTTCATCTTTTGCCTAAAAAATTATTTTCTAGGCACAATTATCAATTTTGATAAAAAATGAAAAATCCGCTATAAATCACTTGACAGGGAAGCAGCTATGTCTCTAAAATCTCAGCTATTCAAGGTAATTCAAAAAACCTTTAGACAAACTAGCAAGCAGTTTTTATCTGCAATTAACAAGCAAATTATTTGGCTACTGCGGACTATTTCTGGCACTCGAAGAAGACGCGGCTCGGAGAATGCTGGGTTTTTGTTGCCGACAGTGGCGATGGTATCTTTAGTTGTTGTTCTGTTAACAACTGCGATTTTATTTCGGTCTTTTGAGCGCTCAAAAAATGCTAGTAATGTCCGCGTGAATCAGGCTGTACTTAACGCCGCAGCACCAGCCCTTGAGAGAGCTAGAGCAAAATTAAACAAGCTATTTACTGACAGCCAACTACCACGAGCCGTACCTTCAGATTCAGTTTTAGAGAGTACCTTAAGTAGTACTATTAATTTGCCTCAATATACTTTTGGAGACGAAACTCCACTAAAAGTACATTATGCTTATACAACTGTACCAACAGGAGAATCTCAGCCATCAGATTTGGCAACTGCATGGATGTTCCCCATTGATACAAATAATAATGGGAAATTTGACTCCTATACTCTTTATGGAATTTACTTCCGAACTCCGCCTGTAAATACTAATGGCACATACAGCCGCCCTAGAAATCCTCTAGAGGCAAGAACTCCGCCCATGACTACTGGTAGTGTAAGCAGCGCTTGTCAAAATAGTGTGGCAACAAGTGCTACTTTGGTGGGGACTTCGGGCTGGGTTAATATTGCTAGTCAGCTCCAAAAAAGCTTTTTTGTCTACACTGCTAATGTTCCCATCACTAACCCACCCACGACTGGTACTGATGCAGTTAATTACGAAGCTTTTACAGGGAATAAAGGTTTTTCGAGTTTAGAATATCAACAAGATCGTGTACAACTACCGCTAGTTAACAATGCGGTGGTTTATAACGATGATATAGAACTTACCCCCGGTACCACATTTAACCTAAATGGACGGATCTTGACTAATAGTAACTTCCTGACAGGTAGCAGTAATGCTAATATCACACTTTATCAGGTTAGTAGTCAAAATTCCTGTTTCTACAGTGAGGACAATGCCAAAATTGTTGTAGGTGGCAATTTAGGAGCCGGTGGTTTCACTGCTTCTGGTGATTCAAGTAACAGTACTGGAGTGCATTTATTCCGAGGCCAAGGAGTTGCTCCTAATACATCTTATACTGTTCAACCTAACAAATCAGTCACTGACCAACCGAATAATATTGCCTACAATAGCCTAGCTTATGTAACCCGCACCAATCTTTTGGTGCAAGCACAGGCGGCTAACGCTTCATCTACTGACCCACAGGAAGTCCAAGATGGCATTACACAGCAACTACAACTATTAAAACTAACCACATCTACTGCCAGTGCAGCGCAACTAGCTACTGTCCGTAATAACCAGTTAGTACTTTACTTTCAACAACGTACCCGCCGTGTACCCTATGGTGAAGTTGCTTTTGGTGGAGATGCAATAATAAATCCTACGACTAGTGTAGATTATACGGCGAGTACAGTCTTACAAGAAAGTGGTGAGTCACTCCGTCCACCAGACACTTGGGTTTATCCCTTTCAAGCTAGTGATGGTACAACTAAAACTAATTATTCCAATTTAACACTTAACATTAGTAGTCCTAACATGCTACCTAGTGCTACACAACCAACTACAGAACAACAACTAGGTAAAGAACAATACGTTGGCGATCGCATTTTGCTTGGCAATAACCTTCCTGGATTGTGGTGGAACGGAACGACATTTGTTGGTTCAGATACTACCACAGATACCCAAAATATTACCCAAAGTGGTACACCTATTAACTGGGATAACGGAAGTGGAACTCGCACTCGCAGCAGTCGTGTACAGCTACTAGCTGATTTAGGAACTGTTGTTCGAGATGGAGATTGGGAATCAGCAGCAGCTACAGTACCAACTACTGTCGGCGATCCTGTGGGTGGCTTACGAGTAGTCACTGGTGCAGGGATTTATTTGCCTCCAGGTTTTACTGTTAGTAGTACCCAAAGTGCCTTGAACACGGCGGCGGCGGCTACAAATAGAATTTGGTCAGATATGATGCCCGTGCCTAATACTATTGGCATTAATACTGATACTTACAATATTAATATAGTACTACCAGATACTACAAATACGCCGTATTTACGGATGCGGGCTACAACAGTTTATCACTACCAAGCTAGTGGCTACAGTGCGACAAGCCCTAAACCCATTGCTTGTATAAGTAGCTTCTACGACCCCACTAATAGCACTAAAGCTATTAACCTTGCAGCTCTTCCATATAACAATACGCCGTCTGGTGGCAACTCCCATAATGGTATTGTCTACGCAGCTCCAACAAAGACTGTTGCCAACTATTCAGCTTTACTAAACTACCAAGCTAGTTTAATGTATCCCAATGGGCGCTTGGTAAATGAAATACTGAGCCAAGCTCTAGCAGCTTCCTCTCCAACAATCTCACAACAGTCTGCTATTGATGCTGCTATTTGTGCCATCCAAATATTAGATGGTACTATCGGCTCTCCAAGTAATAGCGTCATCCCTCACGGCGCAATTTACGAAACTGCTTTTTTAGATGCCAGACAGATTAAGGCAATTCATAAAGATGTGCAAACAGATGGAAGTGGTAACATAATCCCAGGTAGAGAAACATTCACCAACGCTGATGGTGTAAATGGAAATGGAACTGTAACTGGGACACCACCAACACTTTGTTACTTTCAATATGCCTGTACTATTAATGCAACTGGGACAGTCGCAAACGTACCAGCTGCATCTGTTGGTTCAACGGCTCCAAACTATGACCTCGCCAAAGAAACCCGCCAACCTCTGGAAATTCGCGCCACTGTATTAGACATTAGTAAGTTAAAGGGAACAACTTATGGCACAGCAACAACGCAAGAATACTTAATTCCCAATAGCGGTATTATTTACGCTACTCGTGATGATGCACTTTTGGATTTAAGTGCTCCTTCTGGCATTACAGCAACAGACACTACGGCTACACAAATACAGAATAAAAAAGATACACAAAAAACAAGTAGCCCTGTAGACTTCATACTTGACCCAACTCGCCGTCCCAACGCCATCATGTTAATCAATGGCAACCCAATCTGGCGTGTTCAGACTTACAGAGATGCAGAAAAAGGCTTGGTTCTAGCTTCTAATTTACCTGTATATATTCAAGGCGACTTTAATAAACATACCCAACAAGAGTTTAATACAGCTCTAGCTAGTGATTGGGGCAATTTTTACTCTCGCACTGCATCAGACCTGAATCCAAACTTTGCTTGTCGTACTGGTGATCCTAGATTACCAAACTGTACCACTGGGGACGCATGGCGACCTGCCAGCGTGTTGTCAGATGCGATCACACTTCTTTCTACTAGCTATGTGAGGGGTTTCCGCAGCGATGGAGACTATGACCTAAATAATAACTTGGGGGATAACGCTTCTATTACCGCATTTCAGAACAATGGGTTTGCTACCAACAACACTAATGTTGTCAATGCTGCTTGGTATGACAGCGCTAATAATGACTATCCTCTTGCCAATACAAACCCATTAAATATAAACGGTTCTTACCTCAATAACCTTGTTACACCCATCCAGCGAAGGAGAAGTGCCCCAGAGTATTTAATGGAAGTATGTCCGAAACTACCTGTTTCAGCTTGCGATCCGGGTACTGGTACGGCTAATGGTTGGTGGGTAACACTACCCGGTGATCTTGCTGCATACCCAGCAGGTCTAACAGCCTCGGATGTTACTGGTACTCTTGGGCAGACTTTTTCTCTGAGTACTCATTTAGCAGGTACAACAGCACAATCACCGACTAATTCTAAATATCTAGGCTATCCTCGCCGTGTTGCCTTTCTCCGTAGTACTAATACATCTGATGGTACATTGGGACAACTTCAGCTTGATACTGGTACTAGTCCTAAACCAATCATTATAGGTATCCAGAGCGGGAAAATAACTTCATTTCCACTGAGTAGTTTTAGTTCTGCCGATTCTACCAAGAGACCAGATTCCACAGCTAATGCTCTATGGTTTCTAACAACAAACTCAGATAATACTGCATCTAATAATGATAATTATCCCCCAATACTACTTTCAGCACCAGCATTTACTACTAATACAACAACATTTACTGCTGGTACAAAAATCCAACCAGCTTTATCGCCAATGTTACAAATTCAAGTGCCTGTCGGACTTAATCAAAATGCATCATTTAACGATCTCAAAATAGGTCCTGGCGGTACACAAGATACTTTCTGGATGCAAAAAGCAACAGCCACCACCTTTAACTTAGTTGCAGCAGGGGGAGACACCCCAGCTCGTCCTACAGAAGATAATGGTGGCTTACACAACTTTGTCCGTTTCTTAGAAAATTGGAACCCAACTGGCAGCACAGGCGATGCTGTTGCAGCTATAATTAACGGCTCTTTTATCCAAAGAACTCGTAGTGCCTATGCTACTGCACCACTTGTAGCATACTTAAGTACCTCATCTCTTACACCATATCCGATCGCTAATAGCGGTGGTCAAATACCTTTTTACCTAGCTCCCATCCGGCAGTGGGGTTATGATGTCGCCTTACTGTCACAATCACCAGACGCATTTTCGCAAAAGTTAGCGATAACGCCAAATAACAAACCCAATGAGTATTTCCGGGAAGTTGGTCGAGATGATACATGGGTGCAAACGTTGTTATGTGCGAAAAAAGCCACAGACAGTAGTAATGCCGTCGATACCGATCAGCGTCCTACTAACTGCTCATCATAAAATTTCAGAAGCTGGTGATTAGCAATGATTAAGCACAAACAACAACAAATCCACCCATCTGGTGAGTCTGGTTTCACGATCATTGAGTCACTGGTAGCAATAATCGTGGTTGCTATTTTACTAGCAGCGATCGCGCCGACAATTGTGATTGCAACAGCAACTCGCGTCCAATCAAAACGCGTAGAACTAGCGACACAAGCTGTCAGAACTTTCATTGATGGTGTGAAAACCGGAGCAGTGCCAATTCCTGCTACCACTATTACATTGACTCTATCAGCTACTGCAACACCCAGGAGTTTAGGTGACAATTTACTTACCACCGGTGCCACCGGAAATATGCCAGTTCCTACAGCATCAACGTCGTTATATTGCGTGATAAAAGACGCAAACAATAACCTAACTATTAGCGCTCCAACCTGTACAAGCAACCTATTTTACATTCAGGCTGTAAAAGTTATAGTAGCAGGAAGTACCCCAATTGATACCACAACAAATCTGCCAATCGATGGTTACGGTTTGGGAATTCGAGTTTATGGGTCAAATATTGATTTTACTAAAACTGTCAATGCTAGCGACAGTAGTAACAATAAAAGACAAAACAGTTTCACTGGGACTTTGGGCAATAGCCAATCCCCACTAGTGGAAATGACCACTGTAATTGGTTCTAAAAACACTTCCTTCAATGCTCTGTGTCAGCGTCTTGCTGTTACTACCAGCACTACTACTAACAACACTTGTAATTAATCCTGTGCAGTCAGGTTGAAAGCTGACTTTTCAGGTTATGTGGAAAAATCAACGCGAAACCTAACCCCCTAGCCCCCTTCCCTACAAGGTAAGGGGGAAAATTCAAAGCCTCTTTACTTTTAGGAGCTACGGTGTACACACAAGTCATCGAATTACCCAAAAATCTTGAAAAACCTCACCCTGGTTATGCTACGCAAAACCTGTCCCTCTCCTTACTAAGGAGAGGGAAAGATTTACCCTTGGGTAAAGCGAGGGTGAGGTTTTTGATCTGTGGGTTATAGAGTCAATTTGGATAAGGTTTTCTGACTTGTGTGTACACGGTAGCCTCTTAGGAGAGAGGTTTTCCAGATATGTAGTAGTGAATATAATTCGCCTGGGCGACTAGAAGTCGCGGCTACACGAGACAAAAACTGCCTCCGCAGGTTAATAAACCCTTGAATTTGTATTAGTCCACGGAGGCGGACTTTGGTTGTGTAGTAGCGAATTATATTCGCCCAATACTTTTAAAATATC
>NZ_JBTYKD010000154.1:0-4026 GCF_054880495.1 Nostoc sp. | reverse complement strand
CGCGAATAAATTCAGGATACTAATAATGGAAACTACAGACACAACGCAAACAAGTTCAACACCTTTCCCAAATATTCCCCCAGTTATTGAAAGTAACGACAGTGAGTATCTTGATACCGGTGTACCCAGTACAGTTGCGATCGCAGGACATCCCCTGCATCCCCTGAGTGTAATCTTTCCCATCGCCTTTTTAGCCGCCGCCTTAGGAAGTGATATTGGCTACTGGTTAACTCATGATTTCTTTTGGGCTAGGGCTTCGCTATGGTTAATCGGACTCGGATTAGCTGGAGGGCTCCTAGCAGCAGCGATCGGCCTGAGCGACTTTTTCAAAATTGAACGAGTTCGCAAGCGCACCGCAGGTTGGGCGCATTTGATACTTAACGTTTCGCTACTAGTTTTATCACTCGTCAACTTTCTGCTGCGTTTGGGCAATCCTGAGTCCCGAATAGTACCTTGGGGACTGTTACTATCGCTCATTGTCGGTACACTGGTTAGCCTTTCCGGTTGGTTCGGTGCCGAACTCTCTTATCGCCACAAAATCGGTGTAGTGGGTGCTGGTAGTAGAAGATATCCATAACCAAATAATTCCTAATTAGGGACTTCCAACAAATAAATTAGCCAATATTCTGGGGTGACAACATGAGCGCCTTTGACTACGCGTCCTCGTGTCGCTATTGGTGTCAACTTCAGAAAAAATCTGCTTTGAGAAGACGTTTTACCCTCATCCCCTAACCCCTTCTCCCAAATTGGGAGAAGGGGAACTGGAGAATTTGCTCCCCTCTCCCAATTTTGGGAGAGGGGCTGTTCTTGTGAGTGTCAAAGCTCGAAAGCTTGCCAAGCCTAACTTCTAAGTTAAGTTGACACCAATGTCGTGTCGCCCACGCCACAAAAAGTAGTTGAGTATTTTTTATTTGTAAGTCCCTTAACATTCAATATTACGAATTATTGAGAAACGACCATGCAAAGGCTAAAATTTTCCTTAGTCTTAAGTCTCTAGAAAATGCGCCAAAACCGTAACCAAACAATATTTATTATTCTTTCTGTGCTCATCGTTGTACCGATGGGCTTTTTGTTTAAGTATTATAGTGGGCCTGCCCATGAGTGGTTTAATGACTACGGAGCCGCTATATTTTACGAAATATTTTGGTGTCTGTTCGCATTTTGGTTTTTCAGAAGTTGGGCGGCGGTAATCCAAATTCCTATATGGGTTTTTGTGATCACCTGTATACTAGAATTCTTGCAACTTTGGCATCCACCACTATTAGAGCAAATTCGCGCCACCTTGATAGGTAAATTGTTACTTGGTACTACCTTTGTTTGGTGGGATTTTCCTCATTATGTATTGGGTTCCATTTTAGGCTGGTTGTGGCTGCGACAATTACACGAAATAAAAACATGACTAACCTGATTGAATACGAACAAGCCAGCGACGAAGTACGTGCAGTATATGACGACATCCGCGCCACACGCCAGAATGACTATATCAATAACTTTTGGAAAGCTATAGCCAATCATCCGTTTACCTTGCAACGAACTTGGCAAGCGGTGAAGGAAGTGATGACTAGCCCTGGTGAGATTGATCCACTGATGCGCGAACTAATTTACATCGCCGTGAGTGCGACGAATGGCTGTGAGTACTGCATTGCCTCGCACACAGCATCAGCGCGTGCCAAGGGGATGAATGATACCATCTTCGGGGAACTAATGGCGATCGCAGCCACTGCCAACATGACCAATCGCCTCGCCAACGGCTATCAAATTCCGGTGGACGAGAGGTTTAAGACGTAGGAGTGTAGCCTTGTCTATCCCTGCTTAAAATAAGGTTTAACAAAATTATTAACTATGCCCAAGGTTGAGATTAACGGGATTGACTTGTTCTACGACATCAAGGGAACCGGTGAGCCTTTGCTATTAATAGCTGGCTTCCTTTGTGATCATGTTTATTGGTCGCTGATTATGCCATCGCTGATTTCGCAATATCAAGTTATTCGCTTGGACAACCGAGGTATGGGGCGAAGTTCTGCTCCCGAAACCCCCTATAGTCTCAAACAAATGGCTAGCGACGTTGTAGCATTGCTCGATCACATTGCGATCGATAAGGTGCATCTAGCAGGTCATTCAATGGGTGGTCAGATAGCCCAAGAGCTAGTCTTAGCACATCCTGAAAAGATACAAAGTCTGATGCTACTTTCATCTTTGGCAAAGGGTGATGCATTATTCAATAGCATCATTGAGACTTGGGGCGACCTTGGCGGTAATGTAGACCTGAAACTTTATGAAAAAGTTATATTACCCTGGATATTTACAGATACGTTCTACTCGATTCCTGGGATGATCGAAAGTCTGATCGAATTTGCAATCAAATATCCTTTCCCGCCTGCGACTCATTCACTCTATCATCACAGCCGAGCTATACTTAACTTTGACACAATAGACCGCCTTCAAGAAATTCATTGTCCTACCCTAGTTCTAGTTGGTAAACAAGACATTCTTACCCCGCTAAAGTTTTCCCAGCAACTTGCTCAAGGCATTCCCAAAGCTGAACTTGTAGTTCTCGATCGTGGTAGTCATGGCTTCTTAGTTGAGTCGCCGGATACTGTGGTTTCAGCTATGCTTAACTTCCTGTGGAAATTGAAGCCAGCTTAGACTATAGACATCTCCAGAAATTAAATATTTATGCGTTATACCATTTCTTTGTGAGGCTGTGCCAAACCCTTTTAACTTCATTTCTTTCTTTGTGTCCTTTGCGTCCCAATACGGTTCGGTTAAGCCCAAAAAATAAAAATGTGTAGGTTGGGTTGAGGAACGAAACCCAAAAGTTGTAGGGTTTGTTGGGTTTCACTTCGTTCAACCCAACCTACAAATATTCTTAACCGAACCGTATTGCTTTGCGTCCTTCTCTGCGAGACGCTGCGCGAATGCGGTTCGTTTTTCTTTCTTGCACTTACAGCTATTTTCAGGTAAATAGACCACGCGGTAGGGGCACAGAAAAAGCTCATGCGTGTCAACTTAAGAAAAAATCTGCTTTGAGAAGGCGTTTTGCCCTCATCCCCTAACCCCTTCTCCCAACTTGGGAGAAGGGGAACTAGAGAATTTGCTCCCCTCTCCCAATTTTGGGAGAGGGGCTGTTCTTGTGAGGGTCAAACCTCGAAAGCTTGCCAAGCTTAACTTCTACGTTAAGTTGACACGCATGAGCATTGCTGTGCCCATACGACAGATGTGGTTCAAATACATGAAAACTGCTGTAAATATGGTTTAGCGCATCTTCATAGAGAATTGGTATTATTTGAAATCCTTGTAGAGACGCGAAATTGTACTTCGTCCCGCTTCGCTAACGCGTCTCTACATTCTTTTTAACTCCTAAAGCAGGTCTATCTTGAAACCTGTAGTTCTTTGGTGATCAAAAGGATTTGCCCTCATTCCCCAACCCCTTCTCCCAGATATGGGAGAAGGGGAGCCAGAATTTCAAAATCCCTCTCCCAGATATGGGAGAGGGATTTAGGGTGAGGGCGAAAACTACGGTTCTCAACTTAGATGAGGTTTATGTCTAATGTAATTAAAATATTCAGCGAGTTTCTAATTTAGAAACTCGCTCCTCTAATTTATTTACTTGTTGCTTCAATTCAACCACTAAAGTTGCCAGCCGATCAAACATCCGATCTTGCTGTGATAAGTTTCCTTTAGAACCAGTTGACTGTCGTGGGGTAAGTCTTGTTCTTGAGGATGGAGACTGGCGGCTTTGACCGAGTTGAGACTCTATCTGATTTAACCGCGACTCCACACGATTAAAGTCCGCTTCCAGATTGTTGATGCGGGACTCCACTTGCTGCGATAAAGCAGTTTTGGCAAATAACCCGCCCCAGATAATTGTTACTAAAATCCCAGCAAATATTAGCACCTGGATTTTTTTCATGTCAATACTCTGTAGACACTTCACTTATTGTAAATTAAAGGGTTTAAGTCTACACGTAGTTTCAGTTACCCTGCCGGAAGCAAGCTACAGTCCTTCCCTGCGGGACGCTACGC
>NZ_JBTYKD010000153.1:0-3269 GCF_054880495.1 Nostoc sp. | reverse complement strand
AGCAAACTGTTGAGCAGCCTGAGATATTACAACAAAAGCGATTAATAAACTTATCTGCACTGGTCTAGTTAAAGATAGATGAGGCTGGAAAAACTGGTAAATATAATAAAGTCCAGGAATCATTAGTAGAAATAAATACCAACGTGGTGGAAACATCATTTGCCCTGCAAGTGAGTAGCTGTCATAATCACTTGTTAGATACATTGCACTCAAAGTTGACAGAACTATCATCCATACAATCAGGCTTCTGAACAGGAGAAACTCCTGACGTCCTGGTTTACTTGATAGGTAAATACTAGTGATAATAAGCAAAGGAATACCTATCATATTCAAGGCAACAAAAGCAGATATGGATACTATTTGCCAAACCCATTTTAAAACTGTCAAGTTAGGAATTAAACGGCTTAGTAAGTGATAAATATTTGGAGAAAATGGCCAAGCATTAATCCAGTTAGTCGATTCTTCAGGGTTAGTTAAATTATTAAAGCCTAATTTTATACTCGCACTATTAGCCAAATAGTATGATGATTTCATCTCCAAACAAATTAGTAAACCTAAAACAATAGCAAGACCAGCAGCAACAAGGTATGCCTTTTGCTTAGTACGTTTCCAGCCATAGGCTGTTAATAACAAAAAACCTGGCAGCATTGGCAAAAAGACATGAATCCGAAAACGGCTTATTGCCACAATCATGATTGCCGTAATGATCAGAATTACACCTACTGGTTGTTTTTGATAACAACGAACAGAAATGTGTAAAACTCCGAGAAGAATTCCATAAGCGACTAACATCCCACTATACATTTGTGGGCTAAATATGCTAAGTGTTTCTATTCCACTAGAAACATGGGGAAACAAAGTAAAGTAAAATAAGCCAATATCGTTTTTTACCAAGGGCGGATATGGGATAGCTGTAACATACATTGTTGCTGTTGCCAGATATCCGGCTATCCTACTATTAGTCAAAGTTTTGACGATGCTGTACAGTACCAAACACATCCCAATTTCGATAATGATGTAATGATAAACAATTTGTACCCTCTGCATATCAGTCTGACTTGTGAAACGTGAGAGCAACATGGTTGTCAGATGGGGAAACATGTGATATGCGGTTTCAGGTGTTCCTGCTCTGCTAGGTTGCTGTAGATCTGGTACGTGTCTAGCCAATTCGTAGGCTTTACTTGTAAAGTAATGACAATCAAAGCACACTGTTGATTTATAAGTGTTAGTTGTAGGGTTATATTGCCAGGGTATTTGGTAGGGAATATTAACTACTAAGCTTACTGCAATTAATAAAGTGAGTACCCAATCAAACTGCCGCCATCTAAGGGGATTAATCTGAATATTCAAGCGAAAATTTTTACGGATTGAGTAAATAATCAGCCCTATAAAGACTGTAATTTCCCCTATATAAAATAATATATCAAGATGGAATACAGCTAAAACAAAATAAATTAAAGTTGTCAGTGTATAGCTGGCGATCGCACTGAATGTGAAACGAACTATAGGCTCTTGCACTTGTCGCTTTAACAACAAATAAAACAAAGCACCCAAAGGCGTCCAAAGTAAAATTATTCCTACACAAAAACGCAGTAACTCAACGACATTCCATTGAGTTGCCCCTAAGTAATATATCAGAGCAAACAAAGTAATAGTAGCTAAAATTAGAGTAATAAAGCTTGATTTTTTTTGAGTTATCTTTTCTGATATTTCAGGCATCTTTTTATTTTCTCCTTAAAAATCTGCTTATTAATTACTTGTGAAGGCAAACGGTATAACCAAGTGGATCATCTTTAGAACCTAAGCTTAAAGCTAAGGAAAGATGTCCGACGACAATACACAAAATTAAAAATGGAAAAATAACTATGTTTAATAAAATTTTTAAACCCCATAAAATAATTATTTTTGGGGGTAATAAACCTCTAAAATAGGCAACGATAATCTTAGAGACGATTACGGTAATATCTGTCCCTCTAGATATGACTTTAATTGATGAAAAATCTTGAAATAGAATCGTGAGTGCGGAGGGTGTAAATCTATAATAGTCATAAGGAATATAGTGATATCTCGCTGACCAAGGTACTGTAACTATACCTAACCCTCCTACTTTCAAAACTCGATAAACGTCAGCAATAAATTTTTCTGGTTCTTTTACATGTTCAAGAACTTCTGTACAGATGAAACAATCCATTGAACTATCAGCTAACGGAATATGTTGACCATCAAAGTGGATGATTTGAGAATTGTCATAGTAAAAATTTTTAGCCGCATCTTCAATATCCAGTCCGTAATATTGAGTTTCCTGACTATTCAGAAGATGCTTGTAGGGACTTTGCCCACAACCAATATCGACTACTTTACCTTGCATTTTAGGCATAAATTCTTGCAAGTGCCGATACACAGTCTTTGTCTCAAAATCTAAAACTAGTCTCGCTTGAAATTTTAACTTATTGATAAAACTATCAGGGGGTGTATTACTAAGTGGTTTAAACCCTTCTTGCCTCTGAACCTTTTTATCATACATAATTCAGTCCTCAATTGACTTAAGTTTTAAAACTATCATAAGCGGATCTAATTTCTCCATTCTTAATAATAGTGCGACGAATAAAATGGGGTCTCTGCTTAACTTCCTCAAATATCTTGGCAATATACTCAGCAACAATACCAAGACCAAATAGATTCACTGAGCCAAAAAATAAGATAGTAAGCAAAACAGTAGTTATGCCTTTAGGAGCCGAACTAGGAAACAGAATTCGGATAATAATTTGCATAATTGCTAACAATAGTGTAATGAGCAATAATACCGTTCCTAGAAAACTGAGAATAGTTAAAGGAGTATAGCTAAAAGACAAAATTCCTTTCTTAGCCCAAGCAATATTTTTTGCTAAATTATTAGTAGTTACACCAAACATTCTTTCTGGTCTTACATAATCTATACCAATCTGTTTAAAGCCTACAAATGCCCTAACTCCCCGAAGGAATAAATCTCGTTCAGGAAACTGTAAAATCGCCTGAACAACTTTTTTGTCCATCAAAGAAAAATCTCCTGCATCATGAGGAATTGAAAGATATGAAAAATAATCAAAAATTCTGTAGAAACCTTTATAGGCAAGTTGCATAAAAAGAGGAGCTTTGCGTTTCTTACGACGACCATACACGACATCATATCCTTCACGCCATTTTTCAACAAACTGTTCAATTAATTCTGGTAAATCTTGAAGATCGCCATCAAGTAAAACACAGGCATTTTTAGTCGCTATTTCCATACC
>NZ_JBTYKD010000152.1:0-15287 GCF_054880495.1 Nostoc sp. | reverse complement strand
AACGCACCATCCGAAGATTCTGGTGCGTTAGCCTACGCCATAACACACCCTACATATACTTAGATTTTTTCATAAATCAAATACTAGTCCTATAGTTGGTATCTTGCTAGAACTAAAGGTAGTCATCGACAGTTCAAACATCCAGATAAATCCAGTACTGTAACAGTGTCTGGTAAGCCAAATGTGGATGTGCCAATTGGTACTCTTAAAAATATCTGGAGACAAGCTCAATTGAAGGAAGAGTAATGCGTTATACAGTTGTGATTGAAAAGGGAGAAACTAGCTACGGTGCTTATGTCCCTGATTTACCAGGTTGTGTCGCTGTGAGTGAAACTTTAGAAGAAGTCAAGCAGATGATTACAGAAGCTATTAAATTTCATCTAGAAGGAATGCTAGAAGATGGTTTACCTATTCCTAAACCTACAAGCATCGCTCATGAGGTTGAAGTTGCAAACTACATCAAAATATAATTATCGGAAATCACTAAGAAACGTGAATTAAATAAAATGCAAAACTTCATCCTGTATCTAGCTTCCCTCTCCTTTATAAGGAGAGGGATTGAGGGTGAGGTAAGCCAAGGACATAAATTGTATTCCCATTACCCTCTGTGAGGGTATGTATCAAAACTCCATTACCCTTATGACCATAGGCAACACCCTCACCGCCACCTTTCCCAGGGGGAAAAAGACCCGTCTACCGCGCCGTAACTCCAGTTAATTAATCCTTTCTCGTCTGCAATTCCCAGTATACGCGCTTGTAAATTGTCTAACGTTCTATCTGTTTGCCAACGTTGTAGCCATCTGTGCGCTGCACTTTTTGATGCCCAGATTTCTCCCTTTGGAACATCGCACCAACGACATCCTGTTATTAATATATACAGTAAAGTGTTCAGTACATGACGAAATGGCGCATGAGGCATTCCACGTTAGCGAAGCTTACCGAAGGTATCGCGCTTTTGTGATTCCTTGGGCAACATATCTTCAAATCAACCTCCATTCTAGGTCACTTAATCCTTCAAATCGCCCAGCCATACTGTGATACATCCTTTTGTTATCAACAGCAGATTATCATATTACAGTTATTAGTGGGATAGGTTCATAGATATCCTACTCGATTAGCTGACTTCAGAGCAATGCCTAGACTGAGTTACGCCTACTTAATACCAGCACCCCCATAACCAACCTTATCGTCTTCAAAGTCTGTTATCGCACAAGCAAACTCCCTAAAAGCTGTTTTAATCAGAACCTCTTTTGTTCCCCTTTCCAGCGAAGAATTGCGGATGAGGTCTGTTAATTCTATAAACAACAGAGAAAACATAAAACGATCTTGGCGGTCAACTTGTTTTAAGCAAGACGATATAAACTGATAAAGCTCTGTTTTTCTAGGTTTAGTTTGTTCATCCCATATTTGCAACCCAAGCCGAAGAGTTCTCAAGCGAATTTCATTACTATTGAAGGACGCGTCTTTGTAGCGCACTGATACGCGTTGGGGTATTTCCATGAGTTTTAGCTATACATATTCAATGTAAAGTAATTATTCACTTATATTTTGGTTCAACCGGAAAAATCTCATATTTAGTGCCAATACCAACAACCCGCCATAGGTTAGCCCTCTTTAATCACTCTCGCTAGATAAAAATCTAAAACCCATATTTTTCAAGACTTTTATCAATCTAGGTGTAGGTTGGGTTGAGTAAGGAAACCCAACGCCCAAAAACCTTGTTATTGTTGAGTTTCACTTCCCTACGGGACGCTGTTCGCGTTCGTTCAACCCAACCTACAATTATTTTTCTTTCCCCAGAGTGATAGAACAGGGTTAAAAACCACTGACTTACATGGAATATAGACAGTAGGGGCGTAAAGATGTACGCTGTTAGTACTCCTAGTGCGTGATCTATTTACTAATCAATTTTTTATTGTTCTAACATTTGGAAGAATCGGGTAAAATAATCTGGGAACGTCTTTGCTGTACAGCCAGGATCTTTAATCACAATCCCTGGAACCTTTAAACCAGTGACAGCAAAAGCCATTGCCATTCGATGATCGTGATAGGTTTCAATTGCTGCCGGGGTAATGGGGCTAGGTTCAATTTTCAGTCCATCTGTAAATTCTTCAACCTGAACTCCCAGCCGACGCAATTCTGTGACAACAGCTCGAATGCGTTCAGTTTCTTTATATCGAATATGTTCCACATTACGAATGGTAATCGGTGAACTGGCAAAGGGCGCGATCGCTGCTAATGTTTGCACTAAATCCGATATATCATTCATATCAATGTCGATGCCTTGCAATTGCTTGGGCCCAATCACTTCGGTGTAATCATCGGAGTGATTAATTTGGCAACCCATCTGTTCTAAAACATTCAGCCAGAGAATATCACCCTGACAGGATTGTTTGGTCAAATGTTTGACGCGCACCCGTCCACCTGTGACGGCGGCGGCGGCAAAAAAGTAAGAAGCATTTGACGCATCAGGTTCTACTGTATAATGTCGAGCTTGGTAACGTTGACCCGCTTTAATCTGAAATTGATTATCGCCGATTGGAATCACCTGCACGCCAAAATCTGCCATCAGACGACAGGTCATTTTGATGTAAGACTGAGAAACGAATGTCCCCTCAACCTCAAAAATCGTATCCTGTTGAGCATAAGGCGCAATCATCAGCAATGCCGAAAGTTGCTGACTTGTTTGATTCGCTTTCAAACGAAAATTTCCGCCAGCGAATCCCTGGCTATAGAGGGTGTAGGGCATAAACCCGGAGTTTCCCTCAAAATTAACGGTTGCTCCACCCGTTTGCAGCACCGTCAGCATGTCGCCCATCGGCCGTTCTCGCATTCTGGGAACGCCATCTAGGCGATATTCGCCGTTACCCAATGCCACCAGCGCCGAAATAAACCGTGCTGTAGTACCTGATAAACCCACAAATAAATCTGCCTGTTTAGCCGGGATATCGCCTCCCCTTCCCGACACTTGAATCTGTGCTAGATAAGGATTCAGAGTGATGAGAATGCCCAATTGCTCTAAACATTTGCCAAAATACTCGCTGTCTTCACTAAATAAGGCATTTTCTAAAATGGAGTCACCTTGCGCCAAAGCAGCGACAAGCAACGCCCGATTAGTAAGACTTTTAGAACCGGGAATTTCTACCGTGGCATCCACTGGCCGATTTAGAGCAGGAATTGCAATGGTATCCACGTTAAACCTCTATATGGGCGGTCAGCTACAACTTTATATATTGCCATATTGTGACCAAAAGAGGCAGGGGAAGAAGAACTATTAACAAATTCTGGGGGTTTAAGTTGCTTGACTTAGTTGAGTGCAAAAGCTGACACTGCTTTAGGAAATATTTGATTTATTCACCTGACTAATCTAGAACCCAGGCATTATCAATATTAAATAGATTAAGTAAGTCGGTGTTAAAAAATCAGCCCATCTGACGAAATGTAAAATCAGCAAACACCTTATAAATCATTGATTATAGAGTTTTACAAAACTAAACATACATGATTTTTATCGTCTAGACCTATTTAATTCAACCAAAACTGGTAACAGAAGAAGAACATATCTGTGCCCAGGTGATCCCACAATCTCATGTTGACGAGCATCTTTTTCTGCTTCGATTTACAGATGTTTTCCCAAAAGCGATGTCTGACGACAAGCCGCTAGGCATCTACGCAATTCTGAATGCACTCTCTCAGCCTGGGTGAGATTAGAACATCAATATTGGAATTGTAACAAAGACAGGTGTATGTAAATATGGTCAAGCGAAAAAGTAGCTAGTTCAGCTTTTTTTTTAAAAAGTAGCAATTGTTGCTGATCGAACCAAGCGATCGCGGTAAGATTTTGGACTTAAGCCTAATGCAACTCCAATAACTCCTAAGACTGAACGAATAATTAATAATTCGTAATTTATGCTATAGAGCAACTAACTTGAGTTTTGGAGGTCAAAGTATGATTTCTTCTCAAAGTGAGATTAAATTACATCCAAAAAACAAATGACCAACTTAAACAACTTTCAAAGACTAGTAGAACTTGCAAATGATTATGGAATTATTTGCCAGCCAACACCAGAAGAATGCTTGATTGCATCCTTGCCTGGAGACGATGATTTCTTATTAGCTTTTACTTGGTCTGGTACACTTGAGGGAGAGCCGCCAGAGCATGAATTAATAGCAATTAGTGTACAGGATCTAGTCAAAGAAGTTACTGTTGCAGCTTGGCAGATTCCTATTTATTTATTCGGAAACGTTTTAAGGCAGGCTCAGATGCTTGTCACTGCCCACAAAGATTTTGTTAGCTAACAGACAAGAAACTTCCCAATAAAAAAACATTCCAAATTTTCTTGTGGGATGGGTGTCCTCACCCGTCCCATATTCAGGATATTCAGGGCGGGCTTTCCGGCCCACCTCACAAGTAGTAGTAATTTATTTGTTGGAAGTCCCTAACTTAAAAAATTAAAGCTGTGGTGACGACAGCTTAAGCTGTGGTTATAAACGTTCCAAGTGTGATAAGTAACGCTTAAGTTGTAGTAACAACAGCTGAAGCTGTTATTATGGATGGTGAAGCTGTAGTTATAAACGTTCAAGTTGTCTAAGACTTACGCAAAGCTACACACGGTAGAGGCAATTCATTGAAAGCGGCCGGAAACTCAAGGGAATTGAGTGGGTGGAGTTTTTTATGTAGCTTTAGCTTCGCGCGGGGTATTGCCCCTACAGGGTTTCGGCTATTATTTGCGTAAGTCCTGTTGTCGTTAGGACACAAGAATATCACAAAAAATTAATTTTCCCAGTAGACATCTTTTATATCTAAATTTTTAACTGGTTGCTACTCAAATGCTACTCAAAACGGTAGCCTGGAATAATTCAGCAACTCACACATATTGCATCATGTTACCTAAAGCCAAAAAGTACTGGACACCCCAGCACTGGGCAAGTTGGAAGCCTTTCGGGATTGGCGAACAGTACCCTAACAACTTTTGGGAAGTCTTTCGGGCAATCTGGTTATCTCGTGACAAACTACCCTACGCATGGAATATTCTCGATAAAGGTGTCTGTGATGGTTGCGCTCTCGGAACAACCGGGATGAAGGATTGGACTTTAGATGGCATCCATCTCTGCAATGTGCGGTTACGGCTGTTGCGGATGAATACTATGCCAGCTTTTGACTCTGTGCTATTAGAGGATGTTTCGCAGTTACAAAAGCTAAAAAGCGCCCAATTACGCGACTTGGGACGGCTTCCTTATCCGATGATTCGTCAACGAGGGGAAAAAGGCTTTCGTCGTGTGAGCTGGGATGAAGCTTTAAGGGTAATTAGCGATCGCATCCGAGTTACCACACCAGACCGCCTCAGTTTCTATGTTACCAGTCGCGGTACTGTCAACGAAACTTATTATGCCACCCAAAAAGCTGTACGGGCAATGGGAAGCAATAATATTGATAACGCTGCCCGCATTTGCCATTCTCCCAGCACGGCGGGACTGAAAGCTGCTATTGGTGCAGGGGCTACCACCTGTTCTTATAAAGATTGGATTGGCACTGATTTATTAGTCTTCATTGGCTCCAATGTTGCCAATAATCAGCCTGTTACCGTCAAGTATCTCCATTACGCCAAGAAAGCTGGCACTAAGATTGTAGTTATTAATACTTACCGTGAGCCAGGGATGGAGCGCTACTGGGTGCCTTCAATTGTAGAAAGTGCGGTTTTCGGTACAAAGTTTGCTGAAGACTTCTTCTTAATCAACATGGGCGGGGATATAGCATTTTTGAATGGCACTATTAAACATATAATTGCTCACAACTGGGTAGACCAGTCATTTATAGATTTACACACAGTTGGCTTTGCCGAACTCAAAGCATCCTTAGAAAGCCAATCTTGGGAAGAATTAGAGCGGCTTTCTGGTACATCCCGTGAGTCAATGTCCGCCTTTGCGAAAATGGTCAAAGAAGCTAATAAAGCCGTATTTGTTTGGAGTATGGGCATTACCCAACATGAATGCGGTGAAGATAATGTGCGAAGTATCATCAACTTAGCTCTCACCAAGGGTTTTGTCGGTCGGGAAGGCTGCGGTTTAATGCCTATTCGCGGTCACTCTGGGGTGCAGGGTGGCGCAGAGATGGGATGTTACGCGACAGTATTTCCTGGTGGTAAACCCATCACCCCAGAAAATGCTGCCCAATTGAGTCAGCATTGGGGCTTTGAAGTACCAGCAAGTAAAGGTTTAATTGCTCCAGAAATGATTAACGCCGCACATCAGGGACAGTTAGATGTGTTGTTTTCCGTGGGCGGGAATTTCTTAGAAGTGCTACCAGAACCAGATTATGTGGAAGCGGCACTGAAGCAAATACCGCTACGGGTACATCTGGATATTGTTCTCTCCAGCCAAATGTTAGTGGAACCTGCTGAGACTGTGGTGCTTTTACCTGCGACGACTCGCTACGAAATACCAGGGGGAGTCACAGAGACTAACACTGAACGCCGGGTAATATTCAGTCCAGAAATTCCGGGGCCACGCATTGGGGAAACGCGCCCAGAGTGGGAAATATTTCTAGAATTAGCAAGGCGAGTAAAACCAGATTTGGCAGATAAGCTGGCTTTTGCTGACACAGCTGCTATTCGTCAAGAAATTGCTCAAGTCGTCCCCCAATATGCTGGTATTCAACACTTACAGCAAGCTGGTGATCAGTTTCAGTATGGCGGGTCACATTTATGCTTTGGTTGGAATTTCCCTACGATGGATGGGAAGGCACACTTTGGCGTATTATTACCACGACAAAGAGAATTACCAGAAGGTTGTTTCTTACTAGCAACGCGCCGAGGGAAACAATTTAATAGTATGGTGCAGGAACGCAAGGATGCAATTACTGGGGCGGTGCGAGAGGCGGTACTAATCAATGCTGCTGATGCAGCACAGTTGGGTTTAAAAGATTGCGATCCCGTCATTCTTAAGAATGAGTTAGGCGAGTTATTCTGTCAAGTATATATTGCACCAATTCAGTCAGGAAACTTGCAAGTACATTGGCCAGAAGGGAATGTGCTACTAGATAAAAGTAAGCGATCGCTCGAAGGAGTTCCTGATTATAATGCGATCGTGCGGTTGGAAAAAATTTAAATCAAGTCTCATTTTCCCAGCTTTCACATTTACAACAGCATATCCATTAACTTGCATGAAGACTACCGCAAAGATCAGCATCTCTGCGGTAGTTTTAAATTAATAGACATAGGAGTGAAAAAGAATCTAGGGACGTAGCACTGATACGTCTCTACAAGGGTTCTGGGTAACGTATATTTACAGCAGTTTTCATGTATTTGAACCACATCTGTCGTAGGGGCACAGCATGCTGTGCCCCTACCGCGTGGTCTATTTACCTGAAAATAGCTGTAATTTACTACTTTCAGTTATCCCCAATTCTAGAAAGCTATTGAAAGACTTATCTAACCCATTGCTTCCACCGCACTCAACATGAAATTAATCCGCTGCTCAAACTCTAGATTTTTGATCAGTGCGACAAATTTATCCGTTTCAGCAGGTAGTTGATAGTCGGACGGCACTTGAATGATCGTTCCATCCTCCATTCCTTGTGCCAGCAGCAGCCAAACGTCTAATTTGGCATTGGGACTTAGAGCATTATACGCTTGGCTGACATTGTTAGCTGCACCATTAACAATGTCGCGTTGTGCTTGCAATTGCTCTTCATGAGACAAGTCCAGGAATAGGTCAAACAGTGTTTTAGCAGGAACTTCTACGCTTTGAGGAGGCGCTGGCTTTAGCTGGTCTTTAAGATCCAAGTAACCAAACCAAAGTAGGGCTAGCTGAGTATCTACATCAAAGCGTTGAAAACTTTCTAAAGCGGGTTTTGTACTTTCATCAACTGTGTAAGTCATAAAAAACTCCAACTAAGTTAAGGGTATTCTGATTTCGTCACTTACTGAAAAAATTTCCTTTCAGTAGCTTCATACAACTTAACAAACTAATGGAGATAGATAACACTACTTAGAGTATGAATAGGACTCACGACATAAGACAGAGATAGATAACTTAAGCTGCTAGTTACAAAAATGCCTGCTTTGATGTATATGAAAGCAAAAATAAAAGCTAAAACTTTAAGTAACGTCTGTGACTGTAAGCCATCGCTGGAGTTCCTGATTATAATGCGTGAAACTAAGATAGGGTTAGCTTTTCAAGAAGTGTTTTCTTCCATCAGATTGGTGAAATAACTATGGTTATGCTGCTAGTTTTGATCTAGTTGGAACGAAAGAAAAAGCGTCGTTTCAGCCACTTGAAATTTTCTTAACGTACAAAAAACCTTTTTTGGCACGGTGATGCCCTATTCAAGCTAGGGGAAAAAGAGGAAACTACAGTACGGAACGTGTCAAATTTAACTCTAATCTTTCTGATTAAATTTTCGCTACATAACTGATAAATTTTTCCATAAACTTGCTTAGTTTTTGTATAAAGTAAGAGTAAAATATGTAGTTTTTTAAGTATAAATATTTAAAAAAAGCCTTTTCCAAGATTCAGTTAAAACACCAATGACAAATTATGTAGCTGTTTTCTATTCTGAAGTTGTAATCGAACAAAAGTTTACACACTTGTTGCAGATACCAATTTGTCTTTTGTATCCGGTTTTCCCAACTGCTAATTCGCTCATGTCTTAAGGGTAACGCCCAACTACCCGTTATAAATTTTCCCGCCCACCTTATGGAGTATGAAGTATGAAAGTCAAAAATTTGAGCGATGTCAAAATAGAGATTACAGGTAAAGGAAGAGGAGTCTTTGCCAACCGGAATTTCCGTGAAGGTGAGAAGGTAGTGATTGGACACCGAGTCCAATCACTACCAGAAAGAACTAATCACTCCTTCCAAATAGACATTGATTTACATATAGAACTAGATGAACCAGGACGATTAATCAATCACTCTTGTAATCCAAACACAGGAATTCGGAATAATGAATTTGGAGCATATGATTTTGTCGCCTTGATAGATATAAATGAAGGAAGTGAAATTACATGGGATTATGAAACAACAGAATACATTTCTATTGCTATTCCAGAATGTTGTTGTGGCGCTTCTAACTGTAGAATTAAAACCTTAGGATTTAAGTTTCGTTCTACTCAACTCAGGGAAAAGTATGGTATTTTTATTGCTGATTACTTAAAAGACTTCAGCATTTAGAGATAATCTGAGTTAATGATTTTTAAGGTGATATTAATCAGTTCTCGCTATCTCATCCATCAGTAGCCACCGATAACAAGCTGAGAGACCCTAAATGAGGCTGGCATAACTGATGAACTTGATTAGACTTTAATAATCCCATAATTCCCAATTAACCCCGTAGCATCTCTTGTGATAACGGGGTTTTTGATTGGTGGTCTATTGCGATCGCTAAAAAAGTGCGCCTTTCCAATAACAAATATTATAAGGCAACAGGTATTGACCCAGAGAATTTATAATGCCAGCCCTACAAGCATAATTACAAATTAGGATCAATGATTCTCGACAACTTCCAGACCTGTCCTAGCTACTGATTTAATATCAACATCCTGATTGTTTAGCAGCACTATAATGGTGGTATTTTGATTGGGGAGATACGCAAGCAATGTTACGAAGCCATAAGCTGTACCACTATGCCCAATTGCTTTTGCCAAAGGAGATGAAAACCGCTCTACACCTAAGCCATAGCTATAGCCTTCGCCATTATCTTTAAATTTCAGCATTTCTTTGAGCATCTTCGGGGAGAGTAAGGTTTTTTTGACAAATAACGCTTTAGCGAACTTGGCTAAATCCTCTGCTGTTGAAACCAATCCACCATCTCCTAAACCATTGCCATCATTGACTTGGGCGTAGCTATCTAGCTTACCATGCTTATGGCGATCGCCATAACCTGTAGCGACTTTTCCAATTGTCGGTTCGCGCAGTTCCGTAAAGGTATGTTTTAATCCTAATGGTTTTAAAATCTGACTGCGGATGGCTTGTGCGAGAGTTCCCCTAGTTATATTTTCAACAATCAGTTCCAAAAGGATGTAGTTGCCATCAGTATAAATAAATTTTTCTCCGGGATTTGCACGCGGTTCTTCTTGGTACATATACGGAATAGCTTCTCTGGCTGTCCAAGGCTGTGAGCGACTTCTTTTCGCTGTAGCTTGAATAAACTCTTTTGTTTCTAGGTATTCCGCAATACCACTGGTATGGTTGAGCAGTTGACGAACTGTAATTCTGTCGCTATTGACAATATGAGGACTGATGTCTCTTGGTAGGTAGGTAGCGATCGCCTGATCTAATTCTATCTTCCCTTGTTCCACTAATTTCAGCACAACCACCGCCATAAAAGTTTTACTCATACTGGCAATAGAAAAGCCATCTGTGGTTTTCATGCGGGTTTTAGTTGACAAGTTATTCACACCAGATGCTCCCAGCCAATCACCTTTAGGTGTAGTAATATACATGACTGCACCAGGGATTTTTTGTTCTACAACTATCTCATTTAAAAGTCTCTGTAGTTGAGAACTTTTTCCTACAGTAGAGGTAGACATGACTTGTTTAGCAAGAGATTTTTCAATTACTTTCTGACTAATGTTATTACCCACTAGGTATCCTGCAAAACCAAGGGAAATCACAAAGACTATTGCAAATAAAATTTTGCTGAAAGCCAAAAGTTTTAGGTTCATTTTACTTCCTAAACAGAAACCTAGCCGAACTAGCTCAACAGCACAAAGTAGTTGGTGAGCATTAAAGAGACATCTGATATACAAATACCATTACTCTGTTTCCAGATTAGTATCAAAATTTCAATTCACCAACTCTCACAAATATGACAATGCCAATTAAAAGCAAGACCAAAGCCACTGTTTGGGTGGTAGAAAAAGGTCAAGTGCGGCCTCGTTTAGATCATCTCACTACTGAGGAACCTTTGGAAATTCGTCTTGTTCCTCTCCAGAAGACGGTGGCTGTAACTATGCGAACGCCAGGGGCAGATTTTGAACTAGCGGCTGGTTTCCTCTACAGTGAAGGAGTCGTTAGCCGCAGGGAAGATATCCGACGCATGAGCTATTGTGTGGATGACTCAGTTGATGGTGAGCAACGCCATAACATCGTAAATGTAGAACTCCGGGATGGGTTGATTCCCGACTTACAGCCTTTGGAGCGTCATTTCTACATTAGTAGCGCCTGTGGGGTGTGTGGTAAAGCTAGCCTTGAGGCTTTGCGTTTGCGGGGATGTCCAGTGATTCCTCCTGGCCCAACGGTAACACCTGAGATCATCTATAGCTTACCAGACAAGCTCCGGGCTGCTCAAGGTATCTTCACTGCTACAGGGGGTTTGCACGCTGCGGCTACCTTCAATGCTCAAGGACAATTGTTAAACCTGCGGGAGGATGTTGGGCGACACAATGCTTTGGATAAATTGATTGGTACAGCTTTGCTCAGTGACGAGTTGCCTTTAAATAATTGTATTATCCTGGTTAGCGGACGCTCTAGTTTTGAGATTTTGCAAAAGTCTACAACTGCTGGAGTTCCGATTGTTTGTTCTGTTTCCGCTCCCAGTAGTTTGGCGGTGTCTGTCGCCAAAGAATTCGGGATTACCTTAATTGGATTCCTGCGCGGGGAACGGTTCAATATTTATACTGGTTTACAAAGAATAAACGCTGCTTAAGAACGCATTGTGCCAAGAATTGCTCTCGTCTGGGTTTTGCTATCTTGACTATTAGCCATCAAAAAATTAGTAAAATTATTTCATGCGACGAGACTCCATATTTTACAAACTGTTTCAACAATCCCCGACTTTACTATTTGAGCTATTGGGCTAGAAGCACGATGATCTTCTAGCCCCAAGGTAAGCTGTTCAGCCGATTGCCAACAGAAGAGCGAGTTAAAGCTCCCAACGAATAGAGCCGATGATTGTCAAGGGCGCACCTCTTTCAAGACCTAAAGTGTAACCGTAAGTAGACCTGAAATAGTCCGTATCAAATAGATTACGAATATTGATTGCAGCATTAAAACCATCTCTACGATAGTAAATCGCCGCATCGGTACGCAAGTAATCGGGTAGTTCAACCGAGTTGTCTGAAAGTGCCGCCCGCTCACCCACATAAAAAAGCCCTAAACCAAATCCCAAACCTTTGAGTGAACCCTTCTGGATTTGATATGTTGTCCAGAGACTAGCTTGATTTTCTGGCACACCCAGCAATTTGTTACCTACAGAAATGTCAATATCCTTGGTAACTTCTGCATTGGTATAGGCATAAGAAGCGATCGCCTTCCACCCTGGTAGAATCTCACCCGCGATATCTAACTCAATCCCTCGACTTCTTTGCTCCCCCACTTGAATCGAGAAATCACGGTTATTTGGATCGGGAGTTGTAACATTCGTCTTGCTGATTTGATAGGCTGCCAATGTTGTTGAAAGCTTTCCGTCTAGAAAGTCAGCTTTAATGCCTGCTTCATATTGAGTTCCTTTGGTCGGCTTAAATGCTCTACCATCAGGATTGAATCCATAAGTAGGAAGAAAAGATTGACTATAGCTGGTGTAGAGAGAAATCAATTTGCTCGGCTGATATACCAATCCAACTCGGGGGCTGAAAGCACTATCATTCTGTTCGGGAGAATCAATTCCACTATTTGTCACATTCTGTGAAACCCAATCTAAGCGCCCGCCAACCAATAGTTTCAGGTTATCTAAAATACTAATTTGATCCTGAAGGTAAGCACCGTAAGATTGGGTAGATGAATCGAAACTATAATTTGGAATATATACTGGGTTTGAAATGTTGTAATCTGGATTGAAGATATCTAGATTAGGAAGGGCAGGATCGGCAATCAGAGAATCAAAAGTCTGAACATTGCGATTAAAATCAAAACCCACTAAAAGTTGGTGCGAAATCGATCCCGTCTTAAACTTTCCAAGCAAATCGATCTGTCCAAAATAGTTATCTATTGTGTATTCACGTTTTTCAGTGTCAATACCTACTAGAAAACGATCATCCACTAGATTTGCTCCTGCTGCAAACCCGTCACTAGTTCTAGTAGTAGCCACTGAAAAATTGTTACGAATCTGCCAGTTGTCGCTAAACTTATGATTCAGGGTGTAGCCAAATTTTTGAGTCGTAGCATCAATAAAAGTTAAATCACGATAGCCGAGAAAGAGATTCGGAGGCAGCAAGCTACCATTGCTGAAAAACCAACTGCCAGACTGATTAGGATATCCATTATAGTTAGTGTATTCATAGTATAGATTCAGGTCTGTTCTATCCCCCAATTTCAAAGTGATTGAGGGTGCGATAGTGGTTATATTTGTGTGGACGAAATCTTGAAACCCGCCCGAATCTTGATAGCTCGCAATAAACCGATAGAGTACAGTTTTATCAATATTCAATGGTCCTGAGAAATCGATGCTGGGCTGATAATATCCAAAATTTCCTGCCTCAAATCCGAGACTGTAGTAGGGTTCACTCAAAGGTTGTTTGGTGATAACGTTGACGATTCCACCGGGTTCTACAGCTCCAAATAGAACTGAGGCTGGGCCTTTGAGAACTTCTACTTGTTCGATCGTCCCAATGCCTGTCAGCGTAAAGCTATCATTTGTATCTCGATAGCCATTGCGGAAATTTCCATTCTGCACAAATCCTCTAATGACTCTGCCTCCTGAAGGCGCACCGAAGTTGGTTCCGCCATCAACAACGCCACTGACTGTTTCCACTGCCTCATTTACACTTCTGACTTTGCGATCTTCCAGCACCTGTCGCGGCACCACCTGAATCGATTGAGGAATATCGCGCAATGGTGTGTCGGTTTTAGTGGCAGTTGACGTTTCTGCTACGTTATACCTATCTTGCTCCCCCGTCACCACCAACTCAATCGGCTCATCCTGCGGTGTCTCGCTTGCTGGCTTTTTTTCGGCTTGCGGTGTTTGGGGTTGCTGTGGTGCCTGTGTCGCTGTTGCAGCAGATGCTACCGCAAAAACCAGCCCTGCATTATCATCAAATAACTCAACTGTGGGCAAAGCTTTCTCACCCACCACTGTCACTCGCACAGTATTTGCATCAATGTTTGTGACTGTTATTTGAATAATTCCCGCAAGGGGTTTTTGCGATCGGAAGGTGAAACCCTCGTCCGATGGTAAACTCAATTGGGTGTTAGGAATATCGGTAATAAAATTATTACCAGCACTGCGGTTTATGAGTTGTAATTTTTCCCCTTGAGTGGTTTGTAAAATTACCTCCACACCTTTTTTTGTAGGGTTTGCTTTTACCGCTGTTATTTGTGTAATTGTTGGCGCGGGTGTAATTTGCGGTGTGGCCAACTGCACTAATAATTGTTGAGCGCTGGTGATCGGGGTTTCTAAGTCGCTCAGTTGCCGGATTTTTTGATGCCCCCGCTTTGTCAGGCGATCGCCCAAGTTAGAGGTATACATTTGTTGATGTAAACTGTCAATACCTTTTTGAGACAATTTATATCTATTCTCAAGTTTAGCCTCTGCCCAAGCAGGTTGTGTTACCAAAGTGCTGATAATTCCCACCACACTTGCTGCTAGCCATAAAGAGATACTGGGCTGCCAACTTTTCATACCGCTCCCTACACAGTTTTGATTAAAACGCTTATTGCATATATTTATTAATTGCAATATTGGCTGAGTATAGAGAAGCGATCGCGGTTGAGTCTATATCCAAAACGGCATTACAGTCGCAAAAGGGCATTAAAAGTCGGAAATATTCTTTTTACCTGACAAACATTCACTGGGTGTAATACCAAACTTGCGTTTGAAGGCGATCGCAAAGTGTCCCTGTTGGGCATAACCCACTAAATTGGCAACCTGAGTCACAGTTAACTTACCAGAACGTAGTAGTTGCTCTGCTTGTTCCATACGTTTACTGGTAAGATAACCAAACACCGTTGTGCCAAAGAGTTCTCTAAATCCATTACCGAGAGTGCGTAGGCTCACTCCCACAAGTTGCGCCAATTCCGGTATCAATGGCGGATTCTCCAGACGGGAAAGCAAAATATCCCTAGCGTGGTGAATACGGACAATGGTTTGAGCCTTTAGTCGTGGGGGGAGCAATGCGATTTTGTGAGGTGCTTAAAATTCAGGTGCTAAATCACATATTTAGGGGTGCGATCGCAGTCAAATAACTGTTTTTATTGAGAATCTAGGTTTGTAACTGAGAATAAAAGTCCGATCTCACTTTTTCGCATTGCTCCCAGTCGTGGGTATGGTTGCAGTCCATCCGACTGTGCCAGAATGGGAGCTAACTGCAACGCTATTAATTCTTGGATCTTTCCCTGCAAATACATCCG
>NZ_JBTYKD010000151.1:0-2480 GCF_054880495.1 Nostoc sp. | reverse complement strand
CAAGAGCCAGGTCATTGAGGAGCCGGATGATGCGAAAGTGTCACGTCCGGTTTTGAAGACGAGCGGAACTCGTGAGAGTTTCGCTTAGTTTAATTGATTATACCAATTTAATATGAAGCTGCATATAATGGGGATTTGCAAACTCCATAAGTTTAAATCCCTATGAGCCGCCGATTTAAGATTGCGATCGCAGAAAGCGAAGAGGAATTGAAAAAACGTCTACAGACAGCTAGGTTAGGAAACCAAAAAGAAAAACTCCAGATGCTGTGGTGGCTCAAAACTGGACAGGTAAAGGAGCAGCAGCAAATAGGGGAACGCTTGGGCAGAGACACTTCAACAGTGACAAGATGGTTACACAAATACCGTAATGGTGGAATTTCAAGCTGATTAGAAATTAAGAAGGCACCAGGTGCAAGTCGAAAAATTAGCGATGACGCGATCGCAGCACTTAAACACGAGTTAGAAACAGGTGAAGGGTTTAGTAGTTATGGTGCAATCGTTGAGTGGTTGGAAAAGGAACATGGACTTTGTATAGAGTATGGCACGGTCTATGGATTGGTAAGATATCGATTGGGAGCGAAGTTGAAGGTTCCACGTCCCCAAAGCTATAAGCAGGATGAAATCATGGTGTGTGAGTTTAAAAAAAACTTGGTCCTTTGTTACTGAGTTTAGAGTCGTTATTAGCACAAGGGAAGCGCATTCGTTACTTGTGTCAAGACGAAACTAGGGTAGGAATGAAGACCGTGACAGGCAAAGTCATTACTGCTCCGGGGGTAAAACCTAATGTATCTGTGAAATGGGGACGGGAGAATTTTTGGATTTATGGTGCCATTGAACCAATGAGTGGAGACCATTTCCTCCACGAGTATCCCCAACTTAATGGGGGCTATTTCCAGGAGTTCTTGAACTGGTTATCTCAGCAGTTAGGTGAGGATTATGCCATTTTACAGATTGATCAGGCTTCTGCTCATATGACCTCGGCAATTCGTTGGCCGGAGAACGTTATCCCTCTAGCTCAACCACCTCACTCCCCTGAACTCAACCCAATTGAGCGACTTTGGCAATTTCTTAAACAACCTCTCAAAAATCAACTCTTTTCTTCCCTGCAAGCTTTACGTGATCGCATTCAAGAACTTTTTGACCAACTCACACTTGAACAGGTTATGTCTGTCTCTTCTTATAACTTTATTTTAGAAGCCCTTTTCTATGCAGCTTCATATTAAATTGGTATTACTGGATAAGGCTTTCAAAATTACCTTTCCAACTCTGGTTTCTTGGCTGACTGTCTGTGGCGTTTGACAATATCATTGACAGTTGTCTTGCTAAGGTTGAGAATTTCTGCAATTTTGCGGTAAGAATACCCCTGTTGCACCATCTGTAAAACTTTCGGGCCCAACTTATCTGCTTTGAGCCGTTGTCCTGGCTGCCTGCCAAACTTTTGACCTCTGGCTTTAGCCGCCGCCACCCCCGACCACGCTGATGCCGAAAGCGACAAAACCCCAACTAATCAACTTAGCTGAGGTTTATAACTTGCTTGATACAGGATAGAGAAACTCTTGTTAATTGAGATTAAAGAATATCTCAATTAAACAGTTTGAATGCTTTGCTCGGATATAGTATTGCTTTGTCCGTTACCATTACCAGCTTCGATGGCAGATGTTGCTCCTTGAGCTTGACCTAAATTCACTTTGAATACCTTGTTCTGTTCTTGCTCCAGTTTGGGCAAAGTCAGATTTAAAATCCCATCTTTCAAGTCTGCCTGAACTTGTTGATTTTGAACTTTGTTCGGCAGAGGTATTACTCTAGTAAATTTGCCATAGCGAAATTCGGAACGAACGTTACCTTTGGATTCAGAACGTTTTTGGTAACGATGTTCACCAGAAATTGAAACTGCCTCTTGAGTTACTTGAACATCCAGGTCTTTAGCCTCTACACCTGGAATTTCGACTCTCAATAGCAAAGAAGAACCATTATCATGCAATTCAGCAGCAGGAACCCACACCGCTCCAATCGATTGAGAAATCTCTTCGTTACCGCGCGAGGCTGTTGCCATTTCAGAGAAGATTTGATCCATTTGACGACGTAGCAGTTCTATTTCTCGAAATGGTTCCCAACGAATAAGTGCCATATTTGTGTCTTCTCCTTAACTTTCTAATTCATTTGAAGGTAATTGAACGAAGTTTTAGAGGTGATTCAATTGAGAGATTTAAAGCATTTAAGCAATTACTCACCCTCTACTTTTGTACAGAAGCTTTATTGCTTCTCTCTACTAAGTAATTTAATCAAGCGAAAATTTTCAAACAATTGGGTAAACCGTACAAAGATCAGTCGCATTTCCCGTATCGAAATCTTGGGATTATGTTGAATGGCAAGTAGTTACACGATTGGGCTAATTCGTGGAATACAATCGCTCCCTACTTACCAAACCTGATAGTCCAGCAGTCTGATTGCAAATCAGCTGGGAGTTCTGCGGGAAACTC
>NZ_JBTYKD010000150.1:0-33854 GCF_054880495.1 Nostoc sp. | reverse complement strand
TTCCGCACTTAAAGCCAAGAGCCTCCTAAGCGATAGCCGGATTGTCTTGGAAGCCTACACTGAACCTGTAATCAGGTCAGTGTAGGAGATGTCACAACCTCACTTCCATTCCTGTAGAGACAAATTATCCGATTACCCAAAAGTCCTCTAAAACCTCAAGGAGTCCTATCGGACATCCCTCTCCTTACTAAGGAGAGGGACAGGTTTTGCATAGCAAAACCAGGGTGAGGTATCTTAGAGGCTATGAGACTTAACTGGAAATTGCACTTGTGTGTACACGGTAGCCCTCGTAGGGAAGGGGTTGGGGGTTAGGTTTGAGAGTAAAGTTGCACACGGCGTGAAGAATTATCTCCCTTGTCCTCTAGTTTCCGCTTTTTCCACGGGCGGAAATAATAGAAAAAATTTTGTTGGCGTCGCCTAAGATATTAAAATCTAAACTTCTGTGAAAAGCTAGAATCAGATCAATAACCTTCAATAGTGTAACCAGCAGCAACAATTACCTGTTTGATTGACTCCTCTGAAGCTGCGGATTCTACGGTGACAGTTTTAGCATTAACATCGACATTCACCTTGGCATCAGGTTCCATCACGTGGATAGACTCAGTAATTGTTTCTGCACATTTCTCACAAGCAATATTTGATACTTTTAGTTTTAGTGCCATTTGTTACCCCAATATGGAAATTTTCAATTATTTCTTCAGGATTAATCTTAATCATCAAAATGCGATCGTGTATCCTACCAGAGTCAGGTAATGGTGTAAAAGCATCCTAATCACTGCATAAAGCTCATCGAGTGGCACAATTTGCTAGCAGTAATATGAAACAAAATGCAAGAATATATAAAGCTATTTATGAAAATACACTTATTTAGTGCCGCTACGCGGAATTCTTAAAGTCTAAAGTCTAAAGTTAAAAACCTATGTCTTCAAATCCCCACTACCTAAGCGGTAACGAAATTCGCAACATATTTCTCAACTTCTTTGCCCAACGGGATCACCAAATTCTCCCAAGTGCCTCCCTCGTGCCAGAAGACCCAACCGTGCTGCTGACGATCGCGGGGATGTTACCATTTAAGCCGATATTCTTAGGGCAGCGCACACCAGAATTTAAGCGGGCTACGACTTCGCAAAAGTGTATCCGCACCAACGACATCGAAAATGTCGGACGCACCAAACGGCATCACACGTTTTTTGAGATGCTGGGTAATTTCAGCTTTGGTGATTATTTTAAAGAACAAGCGATCGCTTGGGGTTGGGAAATCTCTACACAAATCTTTGGCTTTTCCCCCCAAAATCTCGTAGTCAGCGTTTTTGAAGATGATGATGAAGCCTTTGGAATTTGGCGCGATCAAATCGGTGTGCCGATAGCGAGAATTAAACGCTTAGGCGAAGATGATAACTTTTGGGTATCTGGGCCGACTGGGCCTTGTGGTCCTTGTTCCGAAATATATTACGACTTTCACCCAGAACGCGGTGACGAAAATATAGATTTAGAAGACGATTCCCGGTTTATCGAGTTTTACAACCTCGTCTTCATGCAATATAACCGGGATGCGTCAGGCAATTTAACGCCACTGCAAAACAAGAATATCGACACCGGCATGGGTTTGGAGAGAATGGCGCAAATTCTCCAAAAAGTACCCAATAACTACGAAACTGACCTAATTTTCCCTATCATCCAAACAGCCGCCCAAATTGCTGGCATTGATTACCACAAAAGCGATAAAAAAACCAAAGTTTCTCTAAAAGTCATTGGTGATCACGTTCGTTCTGTTGTCCACATGATCGCTGATGAAATTCGCGCCTCGAATGTGGGACGAGGTTATGTGTTGCGGCGGTTAATTCGGCGGGTGGTGCGTCATGGGCGATTAATTGGGATTGATGGCGAATTTACCACCCAAGTTGCCGAAACTGCGATCGCTCTTTCCGAATCAGCTTACCCCAGTGTACGCCAACGGGAAGCAGCAATTAAAGCTGAGTTGCAACGGGAAGAAGCTAATTTCCTCAGAACTTTGGATAGAGGTGAAAAACTGCTAGAAGAAATTATAAATCGTATATCCCCAATACAGGATGAGCAGTATCGTCCATCTTCTTCACCAGAACCAAATATTTCTGGTTTGCCAGAACCAAATATTTCTAGTTTGCCAGAACCAAAAGTTTCCGGTTTACCAAAACAAAATATTTCTGGACTAGATGCTTTTACCCTCTATGATACTTACGGCTTCCCCTTAGAACTAACGCAGGAAATTGCAGCAGAAAATGAGCTAGATGTTGATGTTGAGGGATTTAATGCCGAAATGCAAAAACAGGTGGAACGTGCCAAAGCAGCACATGAAACCATCGATTTAACTGTGCAAGGTTCCCTCGACAAACTAGCAGAACACATCCACGCCACCGAATTTTTAGGCTATACCCAACCTGCAACGACGGCGAAAGTCGAAGCGATTTTAGTAGAAGGTGTTTCCCAAGAGGAAGCAGAAGCCGGGACACAGGTGCAAATTGTCCTTGACAAAACGCCATTTTATGCTGAATCTGGGGGACAAATCGGCGATCGCGGTTATATCTCTGGTGATGGTATCCTAGTTCGGGTGGAAGATATGAAGAAAGAATCTGATTTCTTTGTTCACTTTGGACGCATCGAACGCGGTACGCTGCGCGTAGGCGATCATGTTACAGCCCAAATTGATCCGGCTTGTCGGCGTCGCGCCCAAGCTAACCATACCGCGACGCACTTGTTGCAAGCGGCGTTGAAGAAAATTGTGGATGATGGCATATCTCAAGCTGGTTCCCTGGTTTCCTTTGACAGGTTGCGCTTTGACTTCAATTGTCCCCGTGGGTTGACAGCAGAGGAAGTCCAACAAATTGAGGAACAAGTGAATACTTGGATTGCTGAAGCACATACTGCAAAGGTGGAAGTATTACCTTTAGCAGAGGCGAAAGCTAGGGGTGCTGTTGCCATGTTCGGCGAAAAATACGGTGAAGAAGTGCGGGTGATTGACTTTCCTAGCGTATCAATGGAACTGTGCGGCGGGACTCACGTCAGTAATACTGCTGAAATTGGCGTGTTCAAAATTATTTCCGAAGCTGGTGTGGCTTCTGGAGTGCGGCGCATTGAAGCCGTTTCGGGACCGGCAATACTGGATTATCTCGATCTTCGGGATAAAATAGTTAAAGATTTGAGCGATCGCTTTAAAGTTAAACCCGAAGAACTACCAGACAGAATCACAAGTCTGCAAAACGAACTCAGAAGCAGCCAGAAGGAATTAGAAAGCTTGAAGGTACAGTTAGCGATCGCCAAATCTGACAGCTTACTACAAACAGCCGAAACTGTAGGCGATTATAAAATTATTGTCGCTCAATTAGAAGATGTTGATCCAGAATCTTTGAAAACCGCCGCCGAACGTTTACTGCAAAAAATCGCTAATGGTGCAGTGGTGCTGGGTTCTGTTCCGGAAGTAGGCAAAGTTAGCATAGTTGCAGCTTTTAGTCAAGAGATCAACAAAAAAGGTTTACAAGCTGGTAAATTTGTAGGTGCGATCGCTAAAATCTGTGGTGGCGGTGGCGGTGGAAGACCGAACTTAGCCCAAGCAGGCGGACGCGATGCGAGTAAATTACCAGAAGCGTTGGCACAAGCAAAAAGTGAGTTAAAGTCCGCGTTGGGTTAACCATCTTCCTAACTTACGCGATGTGCGACTTATTGGAACCCGGCTTCCATTGCTCTCACCGAAGCGGCTACGGTGTACACACAAGTCATCGAATTACCCAAAACAAAATCAAAAACCTCACCCTGTCCTGACTGACATCCCTCTCCTTACCAAGGAGAGGGACAAGTTTTGCGTAGCAAAAGCAGGGTGAGGTTTCTTTTGACTATTCGATAAAGCGTAAATTGCTTCAAGAGAGACTTGTGCGTACACGCTAGATTAGTGAAGGGGCAGAATTCAAAGCCCGTCTCCTGCAAGGAGAGAGGTTTTCCATATCCGGTGATAACCCCCTTCTGTCACTCTCCGGGAGGGCGATCGCTAGAAGCCTCATGAGGCAATCAATACAAGCTATACTATTAGAAAAAAATAGGTCTTGTATTTGTTATTAGAAAAGAATCGCGCGATCGCTTGCTATACAAAAGCTCTAGATTTTAGAAAAGGCAAATGTTTTCGGAGAGTGACAGAAGAGGGATAAGTAGGAAGGTACAATTAAATATAAGATAAAACCTCACCCTCAATCCCTCTCCTTGGTAAGGAGAGGGAAGCCGGAGGGAGAGTGAGGTTTTATATTTAATTTGACCCACTTACTTATCATGTCCGCTTGATTACTGATTAAACTTACCAAGTATTCTTATAATTAAATCCAATCTCACCTAAACCATCTCAAACTCTAATTGATGACTCTTGAGAAAATCATGGGTGAAATGATCCACCATATTTGTATCAGCTAATTCCAAATTATAAAAATCCACAGCTTCATGGTCAAAATGGGGACCAGCGTGCCAAGTACCCTGATGTAGCTTAATAAAACAATTCCCTGGAATGCGGAAAGCAGCAATCTCTTCTAATGCTGGTTCATTCACATCATTATCAGGAGGACAAACTGCAATTAACCAATCCTTCCCTAACAAAGAACCCAGACATTGAGTGCATTGCAGATGGCGAGTAATTTTATGAAACTTTCGCCCGTTCTTCTCCAACCGCATAACATAAAATCGGGGAATCCCGTTTTGCAGGTTTAACTGGGCATCTTCCACATCGTCAACTTTGCCATCAAGACTTGCAAAAATCACCTGTCCATAACGCCGAAAGTTTTCAGAAGTCACCCATTCTGCCTGCAATTGTTGCACTGTCTTTGATATGCTCATATCAAATTTTTGAGAGAGATTACTTAGGTTTATTTTCCCCAAAAATAACCAATGATTATTAATTTACAATTAATAATTACACAATTCCATGATGAATTATTAATTATTTAGCTAGCTAGATAACTACGTACTTGTTCCTTTTGGCGTCGGAGGAGACTGAGAGCTTTTTGCTCTATTTGACGCACGCGTTCTCGACTAATACCCATGCGATCGCCAATCTGTGCTAAAGAAAGTTCATATCCATCACTCAGACCAAAACGCAAGGTTAATATTTCTCGCTGCTGGGGAGACAGCTTTGCCAACAAGTCTTGTAAGTCTTCGTGGAGAGATTCTTCAACGGCATAGTCTTCGGGAGAAGGACCATCATCCTCCAATATGTCCTGCAATTCTGTATCTTGTTGTTCACCAACTCGCGCCTCTAAGGAGAAGGGTTGACGGGCCAAGTACAAACACTCTCGAACTTGGCTGGGTGTCAAAGATAAGGCGTTAGCAATTTCACCAGTAGTGGGAATGCGACCCAGCTGTTGGGATAATTCTCGCTGCACTCGTTTAATTTTGTTCAGTTTCTCAAAGACGTGGATAGGTAAACGAATTGTACGTCCTTGTTGAGCGATCGCTCGTGTGATTCCTTGACGAATCCACCAGTAAGCATACGTAGAAAACTTATAACCAAGAGCCGGATCAAATTTATCCACCCCTCGCTCTAAACCCAAAGTCCCTTCTTGAATTAGATCCATAAATTCCAGGTTGCGGTGCTGGTATTTCTTCGCCACTGCTACCACTAACCGGAGATTAGCCTGAATCATTTTCTGCTTGGCTTGATGTCCTAAATTTAGCTGTTGCTCTAACACCTCAACACCCAACTCCACCTGGTCTGCCCATTCTGGCAGCGTCGGTTGGTGATTTAATTTCACAGCCAATTCTTCCTTAGCAGCTAGTAAATTTATCATCTGCTGCACTTGTTGGGCAAAAATAACCTCTTGTTCACGAGTCAACAAATCTACACGCCCGATCTCTTGCAGATAACTACGCACAATATCATCTGTAACTCGAGGTTTTTTATCTGCGGCTAAAGTTTTTTTCTTGGTTTTTTGAACTTCGGTATGTGGAGATGTTGAGTTGCTCATGGTTATTTGCTCTTCTGTAACCTCATCAATTTACTGGTATCAAGTCTAGATATTCAAACCCCTAGCCATTTCACACTGCTAATCGCTCAATTGGCAATACTGATGAATTCTGATCTATGATACATTACAAGTCAATTGTTGGAGATAAAAAACCCAAAATCAACCCACCCCACAATACTAACATCATCACCAGTTACAAATCAATTACCCAAAGTATCATCAGCATATCTTTTGAAGTAATTACACTTTTTAATTATTGAACTTTGCATATTTTCAAACACAATTATGTCGAATTTAATTATCCAATATAGTTTAATACAGTTCAGTTAAGCATTTCTTCCTTCTCTTCCTTTTGGTGCGGACGCTGCACTTCGGCAAGGTGACACAGTGAGCCTGTCCAACTGCTCAGTGACCACACGTAGCTTGCTTCTCTGTAGGAGTACGCGTTTTTCTTTAGAGACGCTACGCGTTGGCGGAAGCCTTTCGTAGAGATTGCGGTAGCTTGCAGCAAGCAGCTTTGCATCTACGTTAAAAAAATTGACTTTGACAAAGAGTTAAGCTTTAACTCAACTATTGCAATACAGTTCTTGGAAAAAATGAAGAATTGACCGAGCAACAATTTCATTACCTAAGAGACAAATTACTAACAGTAAATACCAAGATAATTCCGAATTATTAAACCACAGATTTTTTTTAATTGTTAATAGTCTGGTGATCCTTCCATGTAATTCTGATTAAATGGAATTAATTAAATATAAAATGGACATTTTTTACCTCTAATTTTTTGCTAGATAATCTAATCATATCAAGCTGGGTACATAGCGGGCGATCGCTAACCATGAAATCAAACACTTTTCATCCTCCCTTGCTCAAGAATAGCTTTCTTTAGGAGTCCGGTCAAATACTTGTAATTAGGGATTTAGGATGACAAAGACGCAGGTATCTGGGACAATTGCGCTTGTGTCATCCTGCACGCAGATATCTGCATTGGATGCGGTATTATCAATAGAATTATTCCTAGAGATATTTTCGAGACTAACAGTGGTAACATTAGCACCAAGGATAATACTTGGCAAGACAGCAATACCCACCTAGCTTACCGCACTTCGGCGCTGCTCTGTTATCACCGTAAGTCTTACCCTGATCCCTTCGACAAGCTCAGGGTAACACCTGCGCCGTTCGCGTAGCGTCTCGTAGAGAAGGGCATCGCCATTAATATTCTAATTTAAGTCAAAAGATTTACCTTTAGAGGTGGGTGGCTGATACGACAAGATTTCCCACTTCTCCAATAAGGAACGTGAATTAAATAAAATGCAAAACCTCACCCTCAATCCCTCTCCTTATAAACTATCCATTACCCACATCTTTCCTAACATGGCTGTAAAGGAGACTTTGAGGGGGTGACAGCAGTAAAGAAGCTTCGGCAGAGTTGACAAAATCAACATAATAGGTGTCGTTAACTACAAAAATTGTGATGGAAAATCTGAGGACATAAATAAATTGTATGTTATTTAATTCTTATTTCTTAACGAGTTTTCACCTTAAATTGACACAATTACACAGTCAGTTATGCATCTATAGCGGCTGCCATAATGGTTAGGACAATTCTGCTATGGATAGCTGTGACAGCCGCTCTCTTAAGGTTTGCGAATGTCCTAAGCTGTCTGTCTACTGCTATATATAAATAATTGACTTATTGCAAATATTTTTGGTAAAATGGTACAAGGTTGCAATTTTAACCTAACTTTTCAACCATCACTTTATTAGATATTGGTTAAGAAAAGCATTCACCTTATTGGCGCATAACCCGACATTAACTGTCTTTCCTGATTTTCTAGGAATGTCCAATCCTTGACCATTATTACAGGGGTCTGGATCAACTATAGATACATATATTTCATGTATATGAGGATCTTCAGCGATCGCTAAAGCATATGCAGGTGTGCGTCCATGAAAAGAGCAAGGTTCAAGAGTGACATATATTTTCAAGAAGTCGAAAGCTTTGCCTTGAATCTGGTTAAGTGCGTCAGCTTAGAAAGCGCCAATTCGGTGAAAAATTACGTAAAAAGTTTTGCTAATTAACCATAAGTCATATAAGCGGTGCCAATTTCTTTGGTATTGCAAATCTAAGTCAACTATTTGTTCAAAATCTGTGACTTTAGACCGACCATTTATTTGCCATTCGCCAGTTAAACCAGGCTTGACATTTAAACGTTGCCAGTGGCGTTTAGTATAATGGACAACTTCATCAGGTGTGGGCGGACGTGTTCCTACCAAACTCATTTCACCTACTAGAACATTCCAAAACTGAGGTAGTTCATCAAGACTAGAACGCCTCAAAAATTGACCCACCTTGGTTACTCGGAAATCATTTTTGTTTTTGAATATTAATCCGTTAGCTTCATTGTTAACTAAAGACTTTAATTGCTCTGCATTGCTCACCATCGAACGGAATTTGCGAATCACAAACGAGCAACCTTGAAGTCCATAGCGTTCTTGAGTGAAGAAAATAGGACCGGGACTATCAATTTTAATCGCAATCGCTACAGGTACAAATACAATGGCTAGAACTATTAATCCTAGTAAGCTACCTATAATGTCTAAACAACGTTTAAATTTAGACTTTACTGAGATATGTGGAGTAAATTGTAATTCTCTAATGGTAGCACTTTGAATAATGCTGCGTAATTGTTTAGGGTACATCATTCTTGACAAACTAAAGTGAGTCTATGTTGCTAATAGGTTTAAGTAGAGAAATAAAGGTGCGTAAAAATGTTAACAATTCAAAATTCTTGCATTTGCTTAATTTTTGGGTTTAATTACCCTCGTCTGTACGTGGTTTTCGCTTCAGCTTGTAAATTGGCAGAGGTATTAGTAACTGGCTTTAATTACGAATTACGATTTATCAAGTATGAATGATTGAAGATTCTTCCGATTAATAATCAAATCACTGATTTGTCGATATTTTATTGTGTATACAATATAGTATTTATACTATATTGTATATGTTTAAAAAAACCTTTATCCCTCAGTATGTTGGAAGTGATCGCCTTTGTTTGCTTTAATCTCATGTTTTGGCGTTTCTTCCATCATGAGCTTACCCTCTTTGTTTGATGCACGCAAGAGGTTTATGGGGTCAGGAGTCACATTGATTACTGTTCCTAAAATCGAAGTACCACTGCGTTGTAAATCATCAATCATTTGCTGTGCGATCGCTTTAGGCGTAAAGTCAGGGCGCACAACTAACACAACTCCATCCGTCTCACCACTTAAGGTCATTGCATCAGTGTATTCACGTAAAGGTGAAGTACAGATAATTACTAAATCATAAAGGGTCATTGCAGTTGCAATCAATTTTTTCATCGCCGTCGCTTCTATAACTTGCACATGACGATTGGGAAATCCGCCATATGTCAATACATCAAGACCCTCGATCTCAGTGTGTTGTACTACAGACAGCAGCGATGCTTCTTCACATACAGCATCAGTTAAACCAGGCTGAGCCGACAAGTTAAAAAAGTAGTGCTGTAATGGATTAGTCAAATCAGCATCAATCAGCAGTGTTCTTTTAGATAACATTGTTGCTGCACTTGCTAAATAGACACAGACACTCGATTTTCCCTCGCCACTGATACTACTACTGATGATAATAGACTTCAGCTGGTTTTTGTTATTGAGTTGTAACTTTTTGAGCAACCGACGATAAGGTTCAACTGCTTTTGGATTGTTCAAAAAGCGGTTTAACTGACCCGGTTGTATTCGTAATCGCTCGGTAAGATTTCCCAACACTGGTAGCTTAATCTGATCTTCTACTTCCTCTGCGCTGCCAATCTTTGTATTTAGCATTTCACCCAAAAGAATTACACCGATCGCTAACACTAAACCTGCTGTTGTTCCTAACAGCAAAATAACCATTGGCTTCGGGTTTGCAGGCAAAGTCGGAACGGAAGCCAGCCCGACAATATGAACATTACTGACGAGTTGCGCTTCCGCGATTTGTGCTTCTTCTAACTTATTTTGTAGTAACTTGAGAGTTGCAGCTTCCTGTTCGTGCCTACGGACTAAAGCAGAGAGAATTCGTTGTTTAGCAGGTAACTCAGTCACGCGCAATTGCAAAGCAACTTTTTGGCTTCTGATAACTTTTAGCTTATCTATTAATGCGTTGTACTCAATTTCACCCGCAATGTACGTAGAGATCAAGCTACGGCTCAAGTCATCAGATGCAACTTCGTTTGCAGGAATCGATGATTCAACAGGAACAATCCGCCTAAGACTTTGATTATATAGAGCGCGTATCTCATCTCGCTTTTGAAGCAAGTTAATCACTGATGGATGTTGATCGGAGAAACGACCCCGAGCCTCAATAATTTGCGAGTCTAGTTCAATAAGCCTAGCTCGCAAACCTTTAAGTTCGTCATCTTGACCAGCACGTGATGCTGTATAAGCACTTTGAATATTTTTGCTGCCAATAACTTTTTGAAGTTGTTCACTTTTTCGTTGTGCTTCTTCAAGTTGTGCCATCAATGTGCGTTCTTGATCTTCCAAAGCGGTTAAGCTGTTAGTCAAACTGGTATCTTGAGTTTCCAGAGAAACAATGCTGTTAGCTTGTTTGAACCGACTTTCAGCCGTTTCCGCACGCGCTAGCTTTTCTTGCTGCTCCGGGATTCGCCCCTCAATAAACTTCCGAACTGAGGAAGCTTGTTGACGAATGGACTCTCCATTTTCTTGCACCATTGCGTTAGATATCGCGTTTAACATAGCTGCAACTAACTCTGGATCTGAATCCTTGTATCGCAATTCCAGAATATTGGTAGCGGGCACAATTTTTACTCTGAGTCTAGAACCAATTTTATCAATTGAGGTAATTTTATAAGATAATTTTTTATGAGATAGCATCTCCAATGCTCGTTTTAAAACGCGCTTCGAGGAAACTAATTCCGCTTGAGTTGCAATCGGGTTTGCATTTCCTGAGGTTGTATTTGCCGCTAACGCTTGGCCTAGATCAGAAATGCTAACTCTTCGATCATCAAGAATCAACCGAGCTGAACCTTCGTAAACTGGTGGGGTCGTTTTTAAGTACAAATATGATACGACGAGCACCGAGGCAAACGAAGCAAGCGCACTCCAAAAATTGCGTTTTAGTGAGAACGCTAAGGCTGGCATACTTTTCATGAAATCTTTCCTGTTATGAGAAATATTTTTCGTACTATCGAAGCTATTAATAGGCTGGATTGAGGATTGCATTGTTGTCGCTTCCAGCTTTTATTCTCCAATATTCATAGCTTTTGAGAGAAATAGTCAAGGCTATAAATTGTAGAAGAGTGTCTATTTTTGATGCTGTGTTGACTTCACCGAATGTGGATATCTTCACTAATTTAGATTACTGTCTGCTTCCAAATACTTAGTAGCGAGTGCTGACTCCATCAATGTAGCAGATTTTACCTGATCTGCATATAGTGAGGTTAGTGTCGAAGTAGGAACAGTAAGTGGTTTTGTTGAGATTCTATTGTACAGATCAATAAACTTGTTTGTAATTTGCTCCCAGTTATAGTTCGCGCTTACATAAATTTTTGCTTGTTCAGCAAATTTTTCAATTTCTTGAGTGTTATGGATTGCCCAATCTAGCTTCTCAATACATGAATTAACATCTCCTTTCCGGAAAAGTACGCCTCGATTTTGTCCGAGAAGTTGCCTATGAGGCAAAATATCGCTGGCAATAATTGGAACACCCTCTGCCATAGCTTCTAGCATTGCCATCGGTAATCCTTCAATATTTGAAGGTAGCACAAACAACCCCGATCCTCTCACAATTTCCGCCAGGCGAGCACCCAAGAGTGGACCAGTAAAAAGAATATTTGGATTGTTGTTAGCTAAACTGAGCAACTTTGCTTTAAAGGTGGGAGAATCATCTCCTCCGACTAAAACCAGTTTCCAACCTGATTTTTGAAGTGATTGAAATGCTTTTATCAACAGATCAGGACACTTTTCAGGAACCAGCCGGCCTAAGAAGACCATGTACCGTCCTCGCTCCAAACCCAACGAGGAAGTCCAAGTAAATTTAGTATCAGAAGCAGGATAGCTGGCTGGGGCGTTAGGAATATAGGCAGAGTCTCGACTGTAGTTGTTAATAAAGTATGATTGCAATGCACCAGACACTACAACCATTTCATGGGCACTGGAAACAGCAATTTTTTCACCCAGCAAGATAGACAACCGCGCCAGTTTTCCCCATTTCGCACGTTGCCAGTCTAAACCGTGACAAGTGACCACAACCTTAGCTGGTGAGATCATGCGCGTTAACCAACTGAATAACGATGGTCCTAAAGCATGAAAGTGAACAATATCATAATCTCCAGCTGTTAGCATAGCGCCTAATGCTGAGCTAATGATTACATCTGAACCGCCCACTTTGGGACACGGTAGAGAAATCACTCGAACTCCTTTGAAATCATATTGTCTAAATGCAGGCATTCTTGTGTAAAAAGAGCGAGCAAAGAGGTCTACCGAGTGACCCTGAGCAACCATGCGTGGATAAATTTCTGCACAATGATGTTCGATACCGCCTTCTTCTGGGGGCAACCCTTTTGCACCGATAACTGCAATCTTCATGTTCTATTCAGATAAATGAAACTTTTGTAAAATAATACTAATCCGCACTTAAATTAGACCAATTTAAAAAATAAATTGGACTCAAAAAAGTATTATGAGATAAGTTATTGATTCTCTATATCTTAGAAATATGCTTTTATTTCTCGATCTAAAAAAGCAAATAAATTTTGCTCATAAAGAATCTTATTGCGAGCTTCTAAGATAGCAGGGAGGCGTTTTTCATATTCACCAGATTCAATAATCTCTTTAATCTTTTCCGAGCAGTTTGGATCGTGAATATCAATTGGAATATAGCACTCTTCAGGTAAATACTTGTTTACATTTGGGCTGCCATAATATAGCGGTAGAGAGAAAGAAAGCAGACAGTCTGCAATTTTTTCAGTCCAGTAAAAAGGAACAATACTGTTTTCGACAACAATCGAGTATTTACAAGGAGAAAGGACTTCCCATTTTGTTGGTGCAATTCCCCGATAATTTGAATATTTATTGAATTGATTGCTTCTTCCCCAAAGCGAAAACTCTAAATTGCTAGAAACTAAGCGTTCAATAAAGTCCAACCGCGCTTTATGCCCTTCTAAAGTTTTGAGACCCGAAGAAATCATACACAGCGTTTCCGTCTTTTGAGGTAAGGAAGCTTTCGCAAGAAAGTCCCAACTACGATCAACATGCATCAAAACGTAGGGTGGGGAAGGCACATATTTAGTTGGGTATCGTTCATATAGATCTGGGCAGTTGGTATAAAAACGTGAAATTTTGTGATGTTCATTCGGTTGATCCAAGCGAAACAGTTCGACATAGTCCGGTGGTTCCATGTGTAAGCCCCACACTTTATCTGGCGTAGGTAAGTCGATCACAGGTAAAGGGTTTCCTGCATAATCGTGCGTACTCGTATTTAAGATTACGTATAGATCTGCCTCTCCTTCTCCCAAAAACAATGTGTTTCCCCACTGACAAGATCCTTTGGGAGTTTGATCGGTGATTCTTTCCCAAAGTGTTGGAAAGTTAGAAATCAAGCGAACTGTGACTTCAATTCCTCGTTTTTCCTTGTCGCTGGCAGACAATCCTAAAACCTTACGCTTTTGAATAGCATGAGCTAACTTTTCTAGCTTGGCTGTGAGCTGAACTTGCATGGCGATGAAAGACTCTTAGAGAATAGTAAAAAGAAAATCTATTGAATAGAGGCAATGCGGCTTTGCATAAATGCGGGATGAATTTGCGGTTGAAACCATTGAAAATTCGTGACAAACTTGGCGAAATCATCCCATGATTTAGCAACGCCAGGCAATGCTACTCAAGCTGAGTTAAATCAGCAGTTTTAGGCAGACAATCGTTTGTGTACTTGGCGTGCCTGCCAACGCTGCATCATTCTGGCACAAACGTCTTTGACGATTGCGCTGGCGTGAAAAGGTTTAGCTGCATCAGTACAGGCTTCTACTGGAAAATTTTGCGGGCAGGCAAGCACTTGCTCGATAGCAGCAGCCAGCGCTTCAGATGTTCGTTCCTTGCAAACTACGCCAGATTGAGGCGTGAGCAAGTTGGGCGTTTCACCGCAATCAGTTGTGACGATGGGTGTACCACTGGAGAGCGCTTCTAATACTACAACTGGTAAGCCTTCATAGACGCTTGACAGTACAAAGACACTGGCAACACGTTGTAGTTTTGCTAATTCGCTTTGTGGTTGTCCTCCTAACATCGTGATGCGATCGCTCAAGTTGAGGCGGGCAATTTCGGCGCGAATCGGGTTTTCCAGATCGCCTTCTCCAGCAATCAGTAAGTGAGCGTTGGCATCGGCAAGTATTGCCATTGCTTGGATTAGTAACAAAGGATCTTTCTGGGCGTGCAGCCTACCCGCAAACAGAATGAATCGAGTCTGCTCTTTAAGACCAAGCGCTCGCGCAAGCGCTCGTTGAGCTTGTACACGCTCGGTTGCAGACAGTGCAAAGAACACATCATCATCAACCGTATTTCGCAGATATTGCACGCGATCGGCATACATCGGATAGCGCTCTTTATAAAAGGCTGCCGAAGCAGTGTTGCAAGAAAAAATTTCGGTAAACTGAGGCACAACTTGACGTTCAATCGCAAAATAAGCAGATGGAAAATACTGCCAAAGGATACTGCCTTTCTGGCCAGAGGGTTGGATCTGTTGTTGAATGTCGGTGTGAATAAACAGGGTTTTGTCTCCTACCCAGTGCCGTGTCGCTAGCGTCGCTTCTAGCCGATGAAAGTGCATAAAGTCCGACACGATGTAACGACGAAACAATGCAGCAGTATAGCGAACCGAGTCTGGAATAAAACTTTTGCCGTTTTCTTTCGGTTGTGTAAATAAAGGCATGAACTGAATATTTCGACCCATCAAATTCATTTTTTGCCAGATTCCGGGTTCAACCCGCTTCTCTACTTGAGTTCCGACTAGCCGCACCTCAAAAGTGTCAGGTGCATACTTGATGAAAGAGCGAATGACAGTCTGGATACCGCCTAAACTCTTGCTCCACGGGTCAAATTGATAAAAAACCGTTACAACAGGTCTACGCATGAGTCTCTGATATGAAGAATTATTATGGTGTATCGTGATAACTAAATATTACTTTTGAAGGATAAAAACATGGTTTTTTCGCCTACCTTAACAAAGCCAGTATCTATAGGCAAATAGAACTGTTTAAAGTAGATTAATGTTTTGATTTATATAAAGCGTTATTTTATCATTTTCATTAACTCTGACTTGATTAAATAGGTTAAAGTTCTCGGGCGCATTAAATCTGACCAGGAATCATATGGTGTGTTTCCATAAGAATTAATTAGTTGGGGATTAATATAAATTTTTCCTCCATTTTTTCTAATTTGTCTATGAAATTCAACATGTTCACAAACTTCATTATTGTCATTTCCGCCGCTATATCTACAACCTAAAATTGAGTTCATCTTATAAAGTGCAAATCCACCAAATGCAGATTCAACTTCGATAGGTGGTGTCTCTTTAGGAATAAACATTTGCCGTGTTTTAATAAATAATTTTTGACAAGGGATATATCCAAATATATCTTTGCTAGCGTTAATTTCAGTCCAGCAATCTCCTGGGCACCATTGTGGATGTCTCAAAGCCCAAATATCATAATACTTTATGAGTTGGTTTGCAGTCATGACATCCCAATTATCATATTTAAAGCAACTGAAAACACTTTTAGGGCTAAGAAGGTTATTAATACCGTCCATATCAAAAACGCCCAGGTAATCAAAGGCTCTTAACTTATGACAACTCTCGATTATTTCTAAAAACTTATTCCTACAATAGGCAATTCTATGTGTTCTTAATGGTAAATCATTCAACAAAGAGCCTAAAGAAACTATCATAATATTTGGATTTTTTCTTTGATAATCCTTTAACATCTCTATAGTTTTATCGTTAGAATCACTCTCAATAATTATAAATTTGCATTGATCGAATAATACTGAGATTTTATCTAAGGTTTTAAATGCTTTGTGTAAACCTTTTTCACCGTTACGAACTGTGCCAGCAATAACAATTTTTCTTGCCATTTTTTTACTGATTAACTACATTAAAGTATTCAATTTATATTCATTTAACTAGTAGTCTCATTGAGTAGTTTACGTTCCCTTAAGCTATTTCTTATAAATATGCTGTGTAGCTTTTAACAAGAGGAGTAAGCAGAGGTGGCAATACTACTTGGTTAAGGAATGAAACAAAATTATTAGATCCACCAAAGCCCCTTAAAAAAGGGGCTTTAGTTCCTTCCTTAGAGGTTGTTTTAACAGTGGTTGGCTGTGACTTTGGGCATTTATTAATCCCCCTTTTCAAGGGGGATTTAGGGGGATCTAAAAGTATCTGCTACATCACTCAGGACTTTTGAAATATCCTCTTAGAAAGGCTAGGGAGCATATAGTCTAAACCGACAAGCACTGACAGAGGTCGTGCAATTTTAACCAACCTCGCCACAGTAACTGGATACTAATAAGAGTTTTATCTCCATGTTGAAGATAGCCTGCAAGACGAGCGATGTGTGTACACCGTAGGACTGCGGTGAGGATGGGGTAAAAGCGTACTGCATCCAAATGAGAAATGCTATAGTCTAGAACTGAGGCACGGGCGGAGGCGTAATACCCGCAAAATCTTTGGGTCCGGTGTAATTGGTAAATATTTGCCAATCAGTGGTAACTGGCTTAAATCTTCCTGAGCTTACTCCACCGTGAGTTACAAATCCATCAAAGGGACTTGTAGTGGTTGCCCAAGAATCAATACCGACACTCGCGATGTACCCCAATTTGTTGCAATCGCTTAAGTCAGTACCCTGATGGGGAATACAACGCATGGCTTGAGAAACGACCACAGCCTTGACATCTGACCAGACGATATTAAACCTATAGGGGAAGCCATGGAAGTTATAGCCAACTGGACCATCCTCTACAAAACGACCAGTGGTACCTCCAGCGCTACCAGCAGCATTGCCAATCCCAGACCGTACAGAGTTATGCCCTTGTGCTTCGCCTCTGTAATCAGCTCCGGTGGACTGATTATTGACAAAGTCTTCGGCAAAGGCAGATCCACTTACAGTCTGTTTGACTGCCCTGACCCATGTATTTTGGCTGATTGAATAATAGTCTACAACAATGTCAGTCAACTCGATTCGAGCATTAGGCATAGATTTACGAGTATTGGGACCAGTACACGCATTGTATATTTGGTCATAACCTGCGCCTGCTAATTGGAGACCCCTTCCTGCAACAAGGATTGGAACATTTTCACTACTGCTAATGCTAAACTTCCATCCGTAGCCATTAGGTACTCCGCAGGGATATCCTGCACTGGGTAAAGAAGGATTGGACTGGAATTTGCCATTTTCCCCCGCAAAATCCCAATTTATAGCTGCATTATATTGGTCTTGAGTGAAACTAAGTTTACCTGAAAGGGAGGTATTTGCTGCATTAACCGTTATCAAGGGCGAGTTTTGAGCGAAACAACTACCGAGCACAACGATTGAGGCAACAAATGCAATTCGGGCGATCGCAGATTGCATTGTCTTATTTATAGATAAGCGCATAATACAGTGGGTGGAGAATTCAATGGAACACAACAGTAACACTGTTATTGTAGGATTAGATGTCCAATAACTTATACCCTTTTGGATTTGGGATTGGGAATCGGGAATCGGCTTCTAGAGGAATCCGATTGTATTTTTGAAAAAAGACCTACTCATTTTCCTCTTTAAAATTGGTATTAAATTTGTTCTTTACTACTTAAAAAGAAAACAAAAGGGAAACCCAACTGTATGGGTTTATGATGACATCGGTATAGATTGCACGTTATGAAAAGACCAGTAAATACCCTGATTGTTGAGCAGTTGATCGTGAGTGCCTGCCTCAACGATTTCACCGTTCTTCATAACGATGATCCAATCTGCATTGCGGATCGTAGACAAGCGGTGGGCAATGACAATGACGGTTCGATTTTGGCGTAAGCGCTCAATGGCTTCTTGCACAAGCCGTTCAGACTGAGAATCTAGTGCGCTGGTTGCTTCATCAAGAATCAGAATTTCTGGGTCTCGCAGAATTGCGCGTGCGATTGAGAGACGTTGACGCTGACCACCCGAAAGCTGTACACCTCGATCGCCTATTAGGGTATCATAACCACGCGGTAATTGCTGAATGAATTCATCCGCATTGGCTAAAGAAGCAGCCTTGAGGATCGCATCATCGCTTACCGTTTCGAGACCATAGGCAATGTTATCGCGAATCGAAGCATTGAAAATGTATGTGTCTTGGCTGACGATTCCGAATTGCCGCCGTAACGACGCAACATCATAATTCCGAATATCTTCGCCATCAATATAAATCGTACCTCTTGTCACGTCATAAAAACGTGGTAAAAGTGCTGCCACCGTTGACTTACCGGCTCCAGATGAGCCAACCAACGCTATAGTCTGACCGCAGGGAATGTCTAAATCAATATCTTTGAGAATCGTTGTGCGATCGTTGTAACCAAAGCTGACTTTGCGAAAGTGAACTCCCTCGCGCAGATGGGAAAAATTGCGTAAGCCTGACTGAGGTTGCTCAGATTGCGTAGAAAACAGTGCGTCACACACAATACTCACCGAAGGCAGATATTGATGAATTGCGCCGCGCGCGGTATTAATCCGTTTTGTGACTGGCACAACCTTGATCAGCGTCAGCATGAATGCCATTAGTTCAGAGGTTGACAGCAACCCTCGCGAAATCAGCAGTACATAGCTAACCATTAAAATCACCATAGCTACTGCCATAGTGGAAAACTCAGTCAACGGCTCGACTAGTCCAACTTTTTTAGCAACTAGTATGCTAGTGTCTGTGACTTCATTGGAGATGCGTTCAAAGCGATCTAACTCGTAGCGTTCTGCTGCGTAAGATTTTACAACGCGGATGCCCGCCAAGGTATCGAGAATGCGAATGTTAAGATCATGTCGCGCATTAACTACTGCTTTACCAAACTTTCTAATTCGATGCAGCAGTTGGTTTAACCCTAAGCCCACACTGCCAATCAGCACGACAATCAGCAGCGTTAGTTGCCACGAAACCAGCACCATAGTTCCGAGATAGGCCATTAAAATAAAACCAGCAGTGATCAATGAAATCAGAAATGACAGCATAATGTTAATGCTAATCACTTCTCCTAGGGTGCTTGACAACGTGCCTAACTTTTGGTTATCAAAGAATGCGATCGGTGCGTTGATATATTTCTCGTAAAGGCGCATTCTAAATAAAGCGATGAGTTTCTCGCGATAAACGCTAGTTAAAACTTCAGCCATGTAGCTAAAGTAGCTTTTTAGGGCAAGCGATACTAGCATTGTCAACACCAAAAGTCCGATCAGCGTTGCTTTAGGCTGTTGACTTACCCAGAGATCAACACCTGGCAAAATCCCCGCAGGCAGGTGAATGCCATTTCCCTCATTGAGCAGCAGCCGCAAAAAGGGAATGGTCAGACCGATGCCTACGCCGTCTAGCAGCGCCGCTAAGATCATTGCTATCATTCCCAGATAAAGACGTTGGCGAGGAACTTTCATGCCCATACGCACCAGGCGTTCCATACTTTGCCAGTGGGAATTCAATGGGAAATTCCACCCGAGTTTTTTGCGGTTTTGGCGGCGACCCAATCGAAGGCTTCTACTTTTCACAATAAATTCTTAAACTGTCTAAATGTTAAACTGACAATAGTTAGTTAGTCGGTGAGCAGTCAAAATCATCCGTGACGATGAACGCTGCACAATTTAATCAGCGATCGCTCAAGTAAAAGGACGCAACCAAGTTTCTACAAAATATCCCCAACGTAGGGATAATTCCATCTTTAGCGGAATACGGATTTGCAAAGCTGACTCAAACGGGTTGATAAGTTTCCAAGAATCAAGCAACGCTAGCAGGAGTCTCCACAAACTACTGATTTGCTGTCGAATTCTCGATTTACCCAACATATGTTCAATCAATGCAACTGAGCGCCCTTGCCAAAAGTTGCGCCGCACTAACCATTCAGGATCAATGCGTTCTTTAGGAATCCAATGCTCGATCGCGGCTTCGGGATGGTAATAGAAACCCCCTCCCTGATTCTGGAGAGTAGCATTGAGTAAATATTCTTCGCCGGAAAGTAGACTCTTACCTCTGCGCCCTAGCTTCTCGTGAAAGCCGCCGATTTTCAAGAGCGCATCACGCTGGTAAGCTACATTTGCGCCCCAAGGAAACTCATTGGGACGGAACCAGCGAGGCTGATCGCCGCCATCAAGGATCGTAAACAGACTTTCCATTGTTGGGCAAACCCAATCCGGTTTAGGTAACTCCCAAAGCGGGCGGATCAATCCACCGACACAAACAGGTTCAGGCTGCACAGTTTGGAATGCGTGCAGCAGAGAAGCCAGCCAACTAGGACAAGGAATGGCATCGTCATCAAGAAAGGCAATGTATAAACTCTTTGCTTCCTGTACAGCAGTGTTCCGTGCTTTTGATAATCCTTGAACCGGCTCAAAGACATAGCGTGACTGGGGCAGAGCCGTCTCAAAGGCTTGACACACGCTGTGGGTGCTATCCGTTGAGGCATTGTCTATTACCAAAATCTCAAATCGGGATGCTTCTAAGGTCTGATGGCATAAGGCTTCTAGGGCGAGTTGCAGCCGATCCGCGCGATTATAAGTGCAAATCGCAACCGAAATACAGGGAACTTTTTCACTAGGCGATACTGCAAGTAGATTGTCGGTTTGAGATTTCATAGGAAAAATGGTTGCAAACTAGGATAAGGCAGCTAGCAATTTCCTGTCTTTATAAGAGAACTTCAGAATTGATCAGTGACATTTTGCGGAAATCGAGGTAAGAAACAGAATTTTTTGGGTAGCGATTGCGTCATCTTAAAAAGAATCACTTATTCTTGCCCCAAAAAGTAGGTACAAAATTTAATCCGATAACCACCTTTTTTGCTAATTTTATGTGTAACTACTGTTGACAATAAAAATTCTGTTTTAAACTGTCACGAATGATTAATCATGAGTCGCCCGTTCCAAATCTTAGATAATCTCGGATAGTACGCCAGTAAGAAAGAGCGATCTCAAGAAAACGGACTCTGAGAATTTGACTAAACGACGTCTACCTTGAGAACCATAGTTTGAAGTTACAGATTTCCTTTACGGGATTGGTCTAAAATGTAATCGCAGGCACGAACTGTCAAAGCCATAATCGTTAACGTTGGATTCTGACAGCCTTGTGAGGGAAAGCAAGAACCATCGGTGATAAATAAATTTGGTACATCCCAGCTTTGATTAAAGCGATTCAGCACAGAGGTCTTTGGGTCATTTCCCATGCGTGCCGTTCCAACTTCATGAAAAGCGGTGCCAGGAGGAGCTAATGTACGGCTTTCTAATTCCACTAAAAACCCAGTCGCCTCTGCCATTTCTTTGAGGGTTTGTAGCTGGTCTTGAGCCATTGCAACTTCATTGTCTGAAAAGGCACAAGAAATATGAGCAACAGGAATTCCCCAAGCATCTTTGTGATCAGGGTCTAGTGTGACATAGTTTTCAAATCGGGGTAGCATTTCGCCAAAAGCAGTCATAGTGAAGGGGACTCGATCAGAGTCTTCAGGAACTTCGCGCGCCGCCGAACCTTGTATTCCGTAACCGCGAATAAAGTTAGGATGTCGATCGCAAATGTTGCGAAACTGGGGAATGTAAAACCCCCCTGTCGGCTGGTTACGTGCAAAGGATTCTGGGTTGGGAATGATGCCTCTGACTAGTATGGAATTAAGATGATCCATCAGATAATGACCCAGCACACCTGAAGAATTGCCTAAGCCGTTTGGATGCTGACGAGTTGTAGAATTGAGCAGTAGACGCGTCGATTCAATCGATGAGGCACATAGAATCACAACTTTGGCATAGATTTCGTAACTCTTGTGAGTGTAACGATCAATGACTGCCACTCCCTTGGCTTTACCTGTATCAGAATCAACTATGATATGGCTGGCAATACTGTTTGAGCGCAGCTTCAGTCGCCCGGTTTTTTGAGCGATTGGGATAGTAGATGGTGGCGGTGCGAAGCGCCCAGGAATAACTCGGCGATCGCTCCATCGACTTTCGACAGCAACCTTGAAAAGTTCTTCGCCATCGCTCAATACTCTATGGGGAAGAACGAGTGAATCAGGAAGGTGGGGAATTCCTTCGACAGTTCCTCGCACACCCACCCAGCGTTCAACGCGAGCATAGTAAGGAGCGAGGTCTTGATGACTGATTGGCCAATTTTCTCCATATCCATCGTGATTACCTGCTTTAAAGTCGTAGTCTGAGAGCCGATAAAGTTGTCGCCCATGAGCTTTAACAATCATGCGTCCACCAACTTGTCGGCTGCGGAGCCAGATAAACGGTTGATTGTCTGGGGTAGTGTAGGGATTTTCGATATCGTCTACAAAATTTTCATAATTCCATTCCCAAGCAAACGTTTTGGATTGAATCGGTTGACGTTGGAGGGAGAGCGCTCGCTGATCAACCTTACCTCGATATTTCAACTTACGTAAAATATCTTGCTTGAAAATCAACCATTCTTTTTGGCGGGGTGTTTCACCTGCATCGAGCAAGCAAACCTGCATTCCTCCTTCAGTAAGTTGTTTCGCAGCCCAACCACCACTGGCTCCTGCACCAACAACGATAGCATCATAAACTTTTTGCTTTCCCATAGCTATAACAACGCAATTGAGCGTGAAGTCCTAATAGTTAACTAAGTTTTTCAAACTGTTTTTTAGAAAGATAATCTCGAATCTGTTGAATCAATGTATTGACGTTGTGATTGCTCTGATGCTCTAGCCCCCAATGAATCAGATTGTTAATCATGAAACAAAGTTTATCTTTGGAAAAACAAAACTGAGGATAGGTCAAAAGCGCGCGCCAGAAAAAGTAACGCGCTTGACGATAGTTATTGCTTTTTTGAGCTAGGGAAGCCATGTAAAGATATCCCCGACCATAGGCTCGGCGTTTTTTCCACTGGAATTGTAGTGGCACAGATTCAAACAGATCTTCGATCGCTTTAATTATGTTTGAAACCATTAACTCCAGATTGCGGCTGGTACTGTGAGGATGCTGTCTATAGTGAACTAAGGGTTCGCAAATTATCTTAAATGGATAGTGAGCCGCAATCCGCGTCCACATATGCCAGTCTTCAGGTCCTTTAATGGTTTGATTAAAGTATCCAACAGTTTCAAAGCATTCACGGCGAACCATCGGAGAACTACCACACATTACCAAATTCAATTCCAGCATTTGTAGCCAAACATTACCTTCGTCATAATAAATTTCGGGTTTGGAGAGAATGTTATCTTGCTCATCAACTACAAATACCCAAGTATCAACTAATCCGAGTTCAGGATTATTAATAAAAGCAGATACTTGTTTTTCGAGTTTAGTGGGTTCCCATAAATCATCGGCATCTAGAAAGGCGATGTACTCGCTCTGACTCAATCGAATTCCATTATTGCGTGCTGCTGACTGTCCTTGATTAGCTTGAGATATGAGCTTAACATTTGGATGTGTAATTTCAGCAACCCAAGTTGCAATATGGTCTGAACTTCCATCATCAATAATTAGAACTTCAAAATCTTGAAAAGTTTGATTGAAGAGAGTATCTAACGCCTGGGGCAGAAAACTCATCGCATTGTAAGCAGGAATAATAACTGAAACTTTGGGCGTAGGTTCCATTCTAATGAAGGCGATTTTGCGATCGCGATCGGAGTAATGCAAAAAGGTGAGATCAAATCAAAACTGGTATTTTGTCGATGATTGAATCCTAAAAATTTAGCGATCGCTAAATTTTCACGTGTTGATAAACGGGTAGAGCCACAGTGGAATCATCTGGATCGACCTGCATTTTTTGAATTTGCTTCGCCGCCAGGTGTTGAGCTTGTTTGGTTGCTTTCAAAAACCTGCGATCGCGTGGACTCATCAGCCAAGACGAGAAAAAATAGCGGACTTTTGTGCGCCAAGAAAGTTGAGCTTGCGGTCTATTTCTTAAAAAATTCATGATTGCTCTAGAATAAACGATTCCTTTAACCAACTTGAGCAAATAGCCCTCGCTCAGACGCTCGATCGGCATGATGTGGACGAGTTTTAAGCGTGAAAAGCGACCTAATCCTAGCTCCACATCTAGGGCGGCTAAAGCAATATCAAAATCTTCGCAGCGCAGCAATAATTCACCGCGTTGCCCTAAACTCAAGCGACGCGGATCTGACTGTACTAAATCAATGTACTTTTGCGCCACTGGTTTACGAATGCACATACCCGCCCCTACAGGCATGGTTTCGGCTAAATCTAGGTTTGACCAAACATCTTTGTCGCACAGTGCGATCGCCAACAAGGGCCACATCGGACGAGTCCATTCTTGTGGTATTCCACCTTGAAAATCGGCAGTTGATTGTCCGCCCCAAACACCTAAATGCGGATGATTGTCGGAAATGTTGAGTGCATGGTACAAATAATCTGGGTTTAAAATATTGTCATCATCCACAAAGATGGAAATAGCTCCTTGACTTTCCTTTAAACCCCGGAAGCGAGCAAATACAGTTCCTAGTTGGGGTTCAAGAACGTGTCTAGCATGAGGATGCCAACTCAGGTCGATGGAATCTGCCAAGGGCTGCTGGCTGGCGTTATCAACCAACAGTAGCTCCCATTGTGTTCGAGGCAGTGTCTGGGATTTCAGGGCTTCTAGAACCCGATCGAGATAGGTAGGCTGGGGATTGTGACTGCAAATCACGACACTGATAAGAATATTCATAAGATACGAATGGCGCTAATTTTTAAACTGTCAAATTTTCGGAATCTCGTATATCTGCTGGATGCGGCTCTTTTAGAAAGAGGAATAGTCAGTTTACTATTTCCAACAACGTCGAATCCCTTCAAAGTCATCAAGAATAGAAAAAATTTCCTTCACATAATCTTTTGTAGTCCATTTGCAGGCTCTTTTGAAACCACGTTCGATAAGAGTTTGACGCATCACAGTATCTTCCCAAAGAGATTTTATAGCCTTTGCAATTTCTTCTGGCTGTTTTGGATTAACCAATAAAGCTGCATCTCCTAGTTGTTCTTTTGCACCTGAGACATTTGATGCAATAACAGGACATCCTAATGCCATAGCTTCAAGTGGTGGTAAGTTATCAGGGCCAAAGAATGTTATGAAAGTAAGAGCAAAAGCATTACGATACAGAGGTGCTATATCCTCTTGAGGGACAAAACCCAGAAAATATACTTGATTTGACAAGTCAAGCTTCTTCACCATTTCTCTTACATAGGACTCATTTCCTTGGTCGGAACCAACTAAGACTAATGGAAACTGTAAAGCGTATTTTTCTTTTAAAAATTTAATCCCTAATAGTAAGCCAATATGATTTTTATGGGACCAGAATTGAGCAGGGTAAAATAAATATTTGCTGGGAAGATTGTATTTTTCCAATATATCGCTATTGCTAAAGTTGGAACTTATTGTTAATTGGGGTGTAGGTAAAGGAATAACTTTAATTTTTTCAGAAGAAACCTGATAAAACTTTTCAATTTCTCCTTTACCGATTTCTGTTCCAGTTATCACAAATGCAGCACGTTGTAACATCTTTGAATAATACTGTTCTCGCCATTCCCATTCTCCTCCTACGCTGATTTCTGGAAAATATGCCTGTAATCTATGTTGTAAATCCCAGACTATAGTTATATATGGAAAATCTAATGTTAAGTTCTCTCGTGACAGAGATAAAGTTAGATCAATTTCATTCTTTAACAAAGAATTTAATACAAATTTATCATAATATCCTTCGATTTTAAATTCACTTCTTAGATAACGTAACTTGTGTATGATAGAATTTTTTGTTCGGGAGATTATAGATTTTAATTTTTCCTTGAGTGGACGATGAAGAGATACAACTGCAATAGAGGAAGATAAGATATTTTCAGGTAATTTTTGCTTAAATGTGTATAAAACAAAGGTGTGTTTACTTTCTGGTGCTAATTTTAATAAATTTTCTAGTACTTGGCTTTCAAAAGTATAACCTCCTCCAGTTTCTCGAATTTGATTACTCACTAACACTGCTATTTTCATTTAAGCCCTGACTAAAAAATAAACTCCCCAGGTATCAAATCCGGCTATTTTGTTAGTAAGCCACTCTTTGTAATCAAGAAGTTGCATCTGACATTCATTCAATAAAAATTCTATTTCTGATTTAAAAAGATAACGCATTGTGTGTGTTTCTCTCAATTCGTCTACAACACCACTACTTTTATCTTTTATAAAGACATGATAGTTTACGTCCACCGAATTCTCATTTGGGTACATTACTGGTTCTGCAATTCGAGTCACTTGAATTAATTCATTTTCCAGCCGTTTCACCCTGACTGTTGGGCGAAAGCTTAACACAGCAGATCCATACCAGACATCGAAGATAAATATACCTCCTGGCTTGAGGTGGGTTTTAGCTGTTGCAAATGCAGCTAATAAGTCTTCATTAGTAGTTTGGTAGCTGATGACATGAAATAGGGATAAGATAACATCAAATTTTTCATTTAGCCGAACCTGACGAATATCGCCGTAGGTAAATTGCAGTCTTGCAGCTAATTTCTGTGGAAGTTGAGACCTATGCTCATGGGCAAGATTTAGCATTTCTTGGCTAATATCTACACCATGAATGTGATAGCCTTCTTTTGCTAGGAGAATAGCGTGATGACCCGTTCCACAACCTAGTTCTAGAATTTTTGCTGTATCCGGTGCATTGCTCTGAATTAGGCGATGAATAAATTGAGCTTCTCCAACGTAATCTTTATCCTGGTAGAGTAGGTTATAGTAGCGGGCATAATTACCAAAAACACTCATTGTAAAACCTCCCGCACAGTAGTAGCAACTTGTTGTATTTGCTCCTGTGTTAACGTTAGCCCACTAGGAATATAAAAACCCCTACGTGCTAATCTTTCTGCCACTGGGCAGGACACACCCTCAAATAATCCCATTTTGTGAAACACTGGTTGCTCATGCATACACCAAAAAAACGAACGAGTCCCAATCTTGTATTCAGCAAGTCTTTTCATGAGTACTTCAGCATCAAAGGGAACTTCATCATTTAGTACAATACCGTAAACCCAATAAATATTTTCCGCATATTCAGTTTTGGCAAGTGGTAACTGAATAGTTGGTATATCTCTCAGTAACTCCGTATACAGCTGACCCATGTTACGTTTGCAGGTAACAAATTCATCCAAGCGTTCTAACTGAGCCACGCCTAAAGCTGCTTGCAAGTTACTCATCCGCATATTCCAACCTAACTCTTCATGTACAAACCGTTTTTGTGGCTGGAAGCAGAGGTTACGCAGTGATTGGCAACGTTCAGCTAAGTGAGCATCATTTGTGACAATGATTCCCCCTTCACCAGTTGTAATGTGTTTGTTAGGATAGAAACTAAAAGTACTGATATTACCAAAGCTACCGCAAGAGCGACCTTTGTATGTCTGCCCATGCATCTCGGCGGCGTCTTCAATTATATATAGTCCATATTTATCAGCCAAATCTTGGATTGGGTCTACATCTACTGGCAAGCCGTATATGTGAACAATCATGATGGCTTTTGTGCGGGAAGTAATTTTCGCCTCCATCTGGCTGACATCCATATTCCACGTAACTGGGTCTGAATCTACTATTACAGGTACAGCGCCAGCCCTTACAATAGCAGCAGCACAGGAAATAATTGTGAATGTAGGGAGAATAACTTCATCACCTTGAGAAATACCCAACGCGGCAACAGCAGCATCAAGGGCAACAGAACCATTGCTGACGGCGATACCATATTTGCGACCTACACGAGCAGCAAATTCTTGCTCCAATTGTTTTACGAAAGGACCTTCAGATGAAATCCAGCCAGTTTCAATGCACTGGAGCAGATATTTTTTTTCGTTGCCATTTAATAGAGGCTGGTTCACAGGTATCGAGTTCATTTATTGCTGCACCAATCCCACAATTTTTGCTTGCTCGGTGGTAATACCAAAAAATTGGATTTTGTCTTCTTGTTTTCCCACGTAAGGACCTTGTTTTACCTCAATCATTTCAATTTCTTCTAATACCTCAAAGCCATGACCACCAGTTACTAAGAGGATTACATCACCCGCTTCTAAGATGTGGCTTTCTAAATATTCCTGTTGGTCATTGTAGAAATCTACCCGCAGTTTGCCTTTTTTAAGAAGTAGGACTTCTTGAGTGTGGGCAATTTCACGGTGAACAGGTTTGTGAACATGGGGTTGAATAAATTTCCCACTAGGATGGCGTATGTAAGCAAGTTGCTGCGATAAGTCATTGGTGGTAAAAAAGTGGATTCCTGGTTTATTGAAACGGTGAGATACGACAAGCCCTAGCAACTGATTTTGATATACGATTTGTTCAATCATATTGTTCCATAAATTATTCTATCTGCTGGCAATATCAACATGATTAACTAGCGAAGTAAGCGCGGAGGTTGTCGTCCTTGATAAGCAAGCTTTGCTGTCCAAGTGCCTACAAAGTGATGCCACAACACAGCCAGCCTTAGCAAATCTTGGGGTAATTCCCATCTGGGCGATCGCTTAATGGGAGCAGCTATCACACGAGCAAGTGTCGTCCACGGATAAACGACTAAACCAAGCAAAAACTTGATGAAGTACTTCAGTGGTTGGGGAACTGGAGCCATTTGGGGATGATTTGCGGCCAGAAAGAACCAGCCGTATGCATCTCGTTCTAAAACGTAAGTAAAATCTTTCAGTTGTGTGCGGTAGGAGTGCTCCACCACTGCCTGACCTTCTTCGCAAATTTTTAGCGTATAGTCTCCTGATTGCACTACCCGCCAACTCATCTCAACATCTGGTCCAGAAAAATTTTCTTGATCAAAGAGTCCGAGTTCATCGAAAACCGCTTTGCGGTACATAACATTAGCCGTCACAACATAGGGCTGAATCCGAGCGGTTCCTCGGCTATGATTTGGGCTTTTGAAAACGCATCCTTCAAAGTAATTGACGTAGTTGGTAATCGTGCGTGGTACTAAACTACCCCCGACAGCACCAACCTGGGGCTTATCAAATGCTTGCCAAAGTTCTAGTAACCAATTAGGACTGACAATGCAATCGGCATCGGTAAGGGCGATAAACTCTCCTTTAGCTTGGCGGATAGCTGTGTTGCGGGCTGCATAGGGACCAGGTACTGGCTCTTGCAGCACTGTAATTGGATAAGTGTGTAGAATACTCAAACTTTGATCGCTTGAATTGTTATCAACGCCCAAAATCTCTAAGCGATCGGGCGGCCAGTTGAGCGCCATCAGCGAATCCAGCAGGTTAGTAAGTTCTTGTTCCTCGTTATAAATCGGGACAACAACAGAAATTAAAGGTAGGTCAGTATTCATAGCGCTTTGGCAGAAATCAGAGGATTGCGGGGACGATGTAACCATTTGCGCGTCAGACGTTCAACAATAAATTGCGGAATTGCTCGGTAGCCTTGTTTGAGCGATTCCCAAGCCAGTTGCTTTTTACCTGAGCGGAAGTAAGCCCAAGCCACATCTACTTGGCGACGAGCGATCGCTAGATTGATTGCCGCCTTAGCACTAGGATTGTCACTTTGAACGCCTTGTTTCATGACCAAGAGTTCATCGAGGGCAATCTGGAGATAATCGACGGTGAGACTACTCGGACGCTTGCGGTAAATGGTGAGAGCATCAGCAATAAAACTGACTTCCCATCCATCTTGAGCAATTTCTAACCAGAGTTGATAATCTTCACCTGTGCGAAACCGAGCATCAAAACCCCGTCTACCTTTAAGACAATCGGCACGAATTACAACTGTGCTGCTGGTTCCTGTCCAGTTACGGATGAGAAAATCTTGCCATTGCAGGGTAGATTTAGTAGGTGGTGCAAACCAAGGCGTCAAGCGATCGCCTTCTGGACGATCATAGAAAACTTCAAACCAGTTGAAACTCAAGCCAATTTTGCCAGAAGTCCGCATTCGCTCAAAATGAGCTTCAAGTTTGCGAGGATGCCATAAATCATCTGCATCTAAAAAGGCAATCAACTCTCCTTTTGCTAGTTGTAAGCCTGTATTGCGAGCCGCAGCCGGTCCAGCATTGGTTTGATAGACATAACGCAGCGACTGATGATGGCAGAACTTGTGGACTCGATCAACCGTATCGTCGGTTGAACCATCATCAACAACAATTACTTCAAAATCACCATAGCTTTGAGCAAAAACTGAAGCCAAAGACTGCTCAATATAAGCGCTGGCATTGTAAACCGGGATGATAATACTGAAATTAGGCATGACTACAAAGACAAAGGCTGATAGGCTGGCTTTTGTAAAGGGCGAATCAAACGAGCAGGCACTCCACCTACCAAGGTGTAGGGCGCGACATTGCAAGTTACCACTGCACCTGCTGCAACTACGGCTCCGCGTCCAATTGTGACACCTTTAAGCACGATCGCTCTTGTCGCAATCCACACATCGTCTTCAATCCGAATCGGTTCTGCCGGGGAAGGACTATGCCGATCTTCTAATCCATGAAAGTCGCTGTCTAGAATCGATACGCCATTGGCAATTTGGACGCGATCGCCAATTATGACCTCAACTTTGGCTGAAATCGTGGTGCCAGTGTTGATAAAAACGTGATTGCCAATTTGCAACACACCATCAGCACCAACCTCCAGTTGACTACCACTCAAATGTGACCAGATACTGAAGTCATCACCAATGATTAGCTGTCCAGCATTTTGGATTAGGGGAATCCCCCAAGATTTTGGCGCAGTACCAACTGAACTACAACCTCGTAATGCCCATCGAGTTACAAGCGTATTTTTTTGCTGACGAAGCCAAGTAAACATAGAATCTTGTTGTTGCCTCAACCTGCTAGAAAATCAAAGCGAAAAAAGTCGCGGGTGCCAAATCTTTCTTTGAAAATGGCAATTCGCTGAACAAGGGGAATTTGGAAAATCCCATCATTGTTGTAATAGTTCAACTGATGGCTAGGAACGATATAACGCTGCCAGTTTAGATCCATATCAAGCGATTGATAGTGGATGAAATTATGAGGGTTAACATCCCTGGCAGATCGGCGTGTCTTCAACCGCAATTGTATTTGCTCCGGATCGCGATATTGATAGTGGCAATTAGGAATTTTATAAGAACACTTTTTAAGTTTTTTCTGTCCTTTCGGAGCCATATAGCCGTGGGGATTGCCTGCATCGCTCTGTTCAGGCCACGTTAAATCGGCGTCGATCTGAAACAAGCGTTGCTCAATATTGGTAAAGCGGTAGTATCGACATCGCTCGGTAATTGGTGTTTCCCGCGACTCTAATCCTTTTTGATATCTTTGCCAATCTACGTCAGTAAAGTGGAAGTTGTATTGAATCGTATTAATTTGCTGGGCACCTTCTTGTTCTGCAATGCGAATTGCTTGACGTGGATCTTTTGCCAGAAACTCATCAGCATCAAGAATATATAACCAGTCGCCGATTGTAAAGTTATCGCGCACTGCATTAAAAACTTGAGCGCGTAGACCATCAGAAAACGGGACACTTTCTTGTCGGAATGGAACAACTACGTTATTAGCAGCTTTTTGAACTTGCTGCCAGGTATCATCTATACTTCCCGTATCAAAAACGTAGATTTTATGGCAGAATTTGCTAGCAAACTGCAAAGTCTCAGCGATCACGTCGCCTTCGTTTTTAGCTAAACAGATAGCATGTATGCGTGTCATAATAAATGTTCTGTAACAGCCGTTCGATTATGTTCTAAAAGTAACGATGGAAATTAGCGAAAAAGCCTTCGGGGGAAAGCCACTCTAACCAGAGTTTCCGACATTCAATTTGAAGGTCTTGAAATTGTTGCGGTGTTAATCGAGCGTGAAACTCGCGGATGCGATCGCCTAGATAGGGCAAATCTGCTTCTTCAACCCATATGCAATAACGCTTCCAATCAATATACTGCTCAAATGGTAGTTCGCAGTCAGTATTGATGAACACCGGAATTCGACCACAACTAAGGGTCTCGTAGAAACGATAGGAAAAATTGCCGCCGCCTCTAGTACAGAGAATATAGTCACTGTTGAGCATGTTATCGACGAATTGCTCACGTTGAGGCAGAGTCAGTTTTTCGGTGTGATGAAGCACATTGTGAATTCTAAAGTTGCATTGCAAGCCTCGACTCTTAGAAAGAATGAACAATGCTTGCGATCTAATCCGCGAACCATATAGCCAGGGTAAGTCGTGTTTTACAAGTTCAATTCCAAATTTTGATACAATGTCAGCTGCTTTAGGAGTTGCGCCAAGTTGCAAACGTAGCTGATTTGTGAGCTGATTCCTCGGCTGCACAAGCGAGCCATAACCGCAATAGCCCACAATTGGCTGACTAGACTTGCTCCGCAATGGTATTTTTCCCTGACAGTAGTTTTCTACAAAATCTTCACTCCAAGCGGGAATGACGGACTCGTTGTGCAGACGAGTTGAACGATTGATAGATGTGCGAAAGACTAAAGCATTATCGAGTTCAACAGATGTGGTCGCATCATCCAAGTAAAAAACAACGAGCGGAATACCTCGGCTCATTGTTTCTTGAGACATTTGTTGAACAATCTTTAGAGACTCAGGATGAGTGGTAAATTTTGACCAATCAAAAGGCAGCAGTGCTATTTGAGCATTTTCTAGCTGAGTCAGCTTGAATAAATGAGAAGCAACATCAATGTAGGTGTTGTAGCGATGGCTCATGGGATTCAATGAGACTTCATCGCTTTTGCCCCAAAAGGGATACAACATAGCAATATGTTGTATCCCCTCAGGCAAATAACATCGAGGCGAGTAAATGTGCAATTGCTTTGCAACTACTCCTTCTCGTTTTTTATATGTATTTGTCATGTCCAAATTTGTTTAAAGTTTTTCAATTTCCTAGTGCCGGAAACACCAAAATACTTGTTTAGATAAGTTTAAATAACCAATGATTTTTGTTACACGAATTCTGTTATTCGACCTCCTTTTTTCAGCAAAAATGCAAAAATTGAAGGTTACGTTGGAGAAACTGAGATCAAAATGACCATCAAAGCTCACTCCTAAGCATCAAGATATGCTTAATTTCTCATAAATTTTTCAACAATGAGGCTTTGTGAATCCAATTTCAACAAAGCTTGGTTTTCTCTCTCACCTTGCTAGTTCCTAATATCTCTGCTAAATTAACTTTTTTCTTTTACTATTTGTGCAATCCAATTGAAATGATCTGCTATTTTTCAAATATTCAGCCATCTACGTTTAATCTGATTATTTCTGCGACACATCAACAGATATAACCTTTGATTAAGGTTTTTTCTTACTTACGAGTGCGAAACAACCTTAAACGAGGATCTATATTGTACGCAGCTTGCGTAATTAGAATCTAAGTATTCCTCAGTAGATATAATCTATACTGTTTATCTAGCTTTACATAATTTCGTGTTTACCCCGATTTAACTTATGAGCCTTTCTTTCCCATAATGTAACATCTCTGGTTAGGGGATACATGTATTTTACAGTATCTTTACTTAAGTTGTTAAAGATATTTATATTCCATTGGTAATCTTTGTGACTTACTTAGGAATGAGGATTAAATAAAGTGCAAAACTGGTGACAGAAGTCTGAGATATGTAAGTAATGAGAAGCAAGAAAGAGATAATAAACTCATCAAGACCAGGTGCATCCATGACTCCCGAAGAAGAACAACAAGTAAGAGAATATTCTCGTGCAATAGCAAAAATACTGCACA
>NZ_JBTYKD010000149.1:0-59271 GCF_054880495.1 Nostoc sp. | reverse complement strand
ATTTGAGATGCGCTTACCCTGGTCTTTGGCTAGGAGCGGGCTTTCCTGCCCACCCCACAAGATTGAATAATTTATTTGTTCTGGGAAATCCCTTAGACAGGAAAAGAATGCGCTCACGCTCAATACGGTAGAGTGTGTTTAATTATGAATTAGTAATTATTCGGTCAACCTTATAGCGGTGTGCAGTTGAGTGAGATACAAAAACTTGCCTGAAATGATTTTACAGTAAGGACTTTGGTATTCTCATCCAATCGATAACTGCTATATTCTCTTGCGTAGACGCTAGGCGATCACCCAATTCAAAATGTACACAAAATAATCTATATCTTGTCAAAGCGCCTATGCACATAGTTAGCAACACAACTCCATCATCGGGCTACATCTTAGCACTGGACTTAGGTACGACAGGCAACCGTGCCTTTGTATTTAACGCAGACGGCCAGATTGTTGGACAGGCATACAAAGAACTAACTCAGTATTATCCTCAGCCCGGATGGTTAGAGCATGACCCGCAACAAATCTGGCAAGATACCTGTTGGGTGATGCAAACCGCCATTGGGAATGCCCAGATTACTCCATCCGCGATCGCAGCCTTGGGACTGACTGTACAGCGTGAAACCTGTTTGATTTGGGACAAAACTACTGGTAAACCACTCCAAAGAGCGATCGTCTGGCAAGATCGCCGCACTGCTCCCCTTTGCCATCAGTTACAACAGCAAGGCTACGCTCAAGAAATTTACGATCGCACCGGATTAATTATCGATGCCTACTTTTCTGCTACCAAACTCAGATGGCTATTAGACAATTTTACTGATATTGACCTGAACAATGTCTTGGCAGGAACTATTGATACCTGGGTGCTGTGGAACCTCACAGGTGGGAAAGTCCATGCTACTGACCACAGCAACGCTAGCCGTACAATGTTGATGAATCTCAAAACCTGTGAGTGGGATGACATACTACTGGATCTGTTTCAGATTCCGGCTCATATTTTGCCCCAGATTCAGCCTAGTTTAGGAGTATTTGGAGTTACTGATGCTACTTTGTTGGGCGCTGAAATACCGATCACTGCCATCTTGGGAGATCAACAAGCTGCTCTATTTGGTCATGGCTGCGTAGGCTTAGGCCGTCGTAGACATCGCCCCGGTATGATCAAATGTACTTACGGGACTGGTAGCTTTTTGGTAGCTCACACAGGTAATCAAATTGTGCGGTCGCCGCATCAGCTTATTTCCACGGTGGCATGGACACAAAGGAAGTCAAGGGATAATTTAGATGTAGGCTATGCTCTCGAAGGCAGTATTTTTACTAGTGGCAGTTGTATCCAATGGTTACGCGATCGCCTGAAGCTGATTAAAACTGCTGATGAAACTGAAGCAATGGCCAATCAGGTAAAAGATAATGGCGGAGTATATTTTGTGCCTGCATTTAGTGGATTGGGTGCCCCCTACTGGGATATGAGCGCTAGGGGAGCCTTTTTCGGCATTACCGCCAGTGTAGAACCAGAGCATCTAGTTCGCGCCGTGTTGGAAGCGATCGCTTATCAAGTTCTGGAGGTGGTGCAGGCGATAAATGCATCTAACAGTACTCCAGTTGGGCGATTAACTGTAGATGGTGGTGCTTGCGAGAATAATTTCCTAATGCAGTTTCAGGCTGATGTGCTAGGTATTCCAGTTGAACGTCCGAGAATGCGCGATACGACCGTTCAGGGTGCAGCATTTGCAGCAGGTTTAGCTGTAGGATTTTGGGAGAGCCATGAAGCATTGGTGCAACAACGGCAGATTGAACGTGTGTTTGAGCCAGGGAGCGATAACCGATTATCCAACTTTGCGACTTGGCAAAAGGCAGTGAAACGCACTCTCGCTTGGACGGAGTAGCCTTTCATAGGAATTGGGTCTTATTAGGCGGAATTAACTGAATCCAACCTTGCTCCCGCGAGTTATGTAACTGGATTAATTAATAATGCCCATATCCGTCCTTATCGCCCCAGAACATGAGAGACTTTCGGTAAAAAGTTTTTTTTCTAATACATTGTCCAAAAACGTAGCGGCGGTAGTTGTGGTGTAAACGAGTAGTAACTTATTTCTCTACTGATTTGGTCATGCCATCTGCGATCCGTCTTATCAATGGCGCTACCGCCTCCATGAGTTCGACGTTTACGTTGCTTATTGGAAGTGGACGGAAGTCGAAGTGACAGATCGTCCCAAACATCTTACCGTTTTCATCCAGCAGTGGCACGCCGCAGTAAGCTCGCACCTCTTGCCACTTTGGGTGGCCGCGAAGCCCCTCGTCTTGGAGCGAGTCAGGTATCGTGAACGTGCCGCGTCTGCTACGGACAAAAACACAATATGAGGCCATCACCGGAATGTCCGGCATTAATTCTTCTGTGGGATTATCCTGATCGAAAAAGCAAATGTTATGCAGTGTTTGGTCATCGAACCGATACAGCGATGTGAAGCGATGCTCAGTAAGTCCGTTCAGGAAGATAATCGCAGCACGTACATCTTGGCGGGCGAGAATGGATCTTAGTTCACATAACGAATTTGCAAAGTTAACCATACGTGTGCGTTTTACCTATCCCCGATATAATATAAGCTTTTGTTATCGCTAATCGCCGCAAGCCCGATTCTACCGTGTCCTGATTGATAAGCGTGGCTTAATCAGCACTCTTTTTTACCAGCATAGCAACGAAAGCACAGTTGTCCACCCTATCTGCTGAAAAGATTGTCTATCTTGATGAGTCTGGGATGGATATAGGACATTAAAAAAAAATAGGTTGTTTCAGGCTTTTCTTAATTATCCTTTGATCCTAAATAGACGATGCTGTAGGGGTTTAGCATGCTAAACCCCTACGAAAGATATGGGGTTTCACCTAACACATATTTGGTATTTTTTGTCAATGCGTAAGTCCTAGGATAATCGAGATCAATATGATTATGCTTGGAATGAAACAGGGAGACGTTTCCATGCACTTAAGTCAGGGCGACGTGTTCGCGTAGCGTCTCGTAGAGAGGGACGGGTGAACATGATTGCAGCACTGTGTAACCAAAACTTAATAGCCTCTTTTACTATCGAGGGAGCATGTAACTGAACTGTCTTTGAGACGAGGAAGAGAAACTTCTCTGGTTCCAACACTCGAACCTGGAAAATTTGTAGTAATGGTTAAATAATTCGTAATTCGTAATTCGTAATTCGTAATTAAAGACATTTTCAGACGGGGATTTAAACCCCGACTGAAACTGAGGCTACGTGTATACGTAGGGGTCTTAAACCCTTTTATTTACGATAATGCCACATTCCATAAAAGATTTGGGTCTTGGGAACCACGACTCCTGACAAGAGGAGGGAATGTCAGACCAAAAAAACCACGGAGTAATTGATGGCTATTCCCAATGAATTGGGAGAGCTACGTCCGTCTTACGGCAGGGTAGTTCACTAGATTATCCTCTTCCTCCTATTGAAACAATTCTGAGCTTTTTGATATGGATGGTGAAAGCAGGCTAATTTCATTCAAAAATTAATCAATAAAATAACTCCTACTTTTTCCAGTTTCAAATAGTCACGCTTAGTGACTATCTGAAAGTGGAAAAATCTACGTTCTACTATTTATTTTGCACGTAGGTCATCTTTGAGACTATGGTGTAAATTTAAACACAGTTCCTTGCCCAGAAGCGCCACCAGTAGAGGCGGTACCGTAAAATGCACCATTAGCAAGTTGAATTAGTGTGGACTGCGGAGTTGCCCCATTCGTGCCATTAAAACTAAATAACAAAGTGAGAGTTGCTCCAGTCAACCGATAGATGGCTCCTTTATTATTTGCACCACCTGTAGAAGTTGTGCCATAGAAGTTACCGTCACTTCCTTTTGTGAGTGCAGCTGTGGGGTTAGCTCCATTGGTGCCATTAAAGCTAGCAACTAAAACCGGTGTACCGCCACCGAGCGGAACCTTGAATATAGCTCCTTTATTACTGGCTCCACCTAAGGAAGTCGTGCCATAGATAAATTTAGCAGATTCAATTAATCCAGCCTGGGGACTTTGCCCATTAGCACCAGTAAAGCTATATGAAGTTATTACTCCTGCGGGAGTTAACTTGAACACCACACCTTTATTAGTTGCTCCACCTGCTGAGGCGGTGCCATAGTAGTTTCCGTCACTAGCTAATTGCAACCTTGCTAATGGAGTTGCGCCATTAATACCGTTGAAGTTAACTACAACAGCGGGGACACCACCAGTTAGCGGAATCTTGAATACAGTTCCTTTATTGTTGACTCCACCAGCAGAAGTTATCCCCCACAAGTTGCGATCGCTACCTGAAATCAATCGACCTACTGGTTTGGCTCCATTAGTGCCATTGAAATTCCAAAGATTTGTCAGAGTTGTAAAAGTTGTTTTTTGCAACTTAAACAACGTACCGGAGTTATTTGTACCACCTGTAAAGGTCGCACCATATAGATTGCCATCACTTGCTTGGAATAATCTCGCAACTGGGTTGGTTCCATTGGTTCCAGTGAAGTTAACTAGTGTGGTCAGAGTACTAAAAGTAGCACCAGTTAATTTGAATGCTGTTCCTTTACTTTGCGTACCACCTGTGGAAGTAGTTCCATAAAGATTGCCATCGCTCCCTGAAAGCACACCTGCACTTGGGGCTGCTCCATTAGTACCGTTAAAATTTACAACGGTGGTTAATGTTCCTGCAAAGGCTTGTTGCAAAGGCAATACTACTGGAGACGCCAACACAGCCAGGGAAGTTAAAATCAATACCCTATTCTTGCTTTGACGTTGTTTGCACAGATTCATCTTGTTTACTTAACTCCTACAAAAATTTGCTCAGGCACTTAGCGGTAAATTAAATCGAAGAGCCTACCTTTTTCCCATCCGTGAGACGCACTTACGAACCGGAACTGCTCCGCAAAACGTGGTTTCGTTGTGAGCGTAGTTAGTTATTCGTTTTAATAACGCTCTTCGATTTATTTTTATGAATCTCCCTCAGACTGGATATAGCGATTCTTGTATGGATGCAATACGTTATAGAGCGCAAGACTTTGCACTCCTCAACAGATATGTATTCCAGACAATGGAAAACAGCTATAAAATCCGTTATTTAAACTAGCTTTTAGTGAGAACTCACCAGAAATTTTGGTATAGTCTAGGTCAGGAAGAATTCAGAAATCCTCTGGCTGCCTATACCGCAATGCCTGTATTCACACTTAGGTTAATTGCTGAAAGTTAGATCATTTATGACCTCGTTAAGTAGAATAACATACTCATTATTTTTTAGATGTCGTGGCCAACACAAATTTAGATATCCTCAGGAATACAAAAAAGTTAATTAAACTTTGACCTCTGCGATCGCAAAGCTAGATTACCTCTATTTTTGGCAAAGGTATTGACTTTTAAACCTCATCTAAGTTTATAAGCGTAGTTTTTGCCCTCACCCCAAATCTGGGAGAAGGGGTTGGGGGATGAGGGCAAATCCTTTTGATCACCGAAGAATTACAGGTTTCAAGATAGACGTGGTTTATAATTCATTTACCAAAAGTCAAGTAAGGATTAATCAGTCAAAACATCACTTACATATAAGAAGCGCATGACTACTAAACCGAAGATTTTCATTGATGGGGAATCAGGAACCACAGGCTTACAGATTTTCTCACGCCTCAACCAACGCGATGATATCGAGTTAGTTAGCATTGAGGCATCTAAACATCGGGATGCAACTGAGCGAGCCAAACTAATTAATGCCGTCGATGTGATCATTCTCTGCCTGCCTGATGACGCAGCCCGCGAAGCTGTGAGCTTAGTCAGTACTAATACGGTGAAGATCCTGGATGCTAGTAGCGCTCATCGCACAGCTAAAGACTGGGTATATGGTTTTCCTGAACTAAATCCAGGACAGCGAGAGAAAATCGCCAGCGCCCAGTTTGTCAGCAATCCGGGCTGTTATCCTACAGGATTTTTGGCTTGTATCGGTCCGTTGATTGCTAAGGGACTGCTGAAGAGTAATTTTCCGATCACCGTTAATGCAGTGTCAGGTTACTCTGGTGGCGGAAAGAATCTGATCAAACAATACTATAGCTTCCATGAGCAGCAAGCCGGGGCAGAGTCGCTCTACCCTTATGGCATCTACGGTTTGCAGTTTGGGCATAAGCACGTTAAGGAAATGCATCAGTATTCGGGGTTAGCATCACCGCCCCTGTTCGTACCGGCAGTGGGAGATTTTGAGCAGGGAATGTTGGTACAGGTGCCTTTGCCGCTAGGAATTTTAGATAATCCCCCATCAGGTGAGGTGATTTATCAAGCGATCGCTGACTACTACCAAAGTGAAAAATTTGTCCAGGTTGCTCCATTCCAAGATTCTACTCTACTGAGGGATGGAATATTTCTAGATGCGATGGCAATCAACGGCACCAATATTGTTCAGGTTTTTATATTCGCCAATGACACTACCAAAGAAGTGTTGCTAGTTGCTCGTCTTGACAACTTGGGCAAAGGCGCATCGGGAGCCGCAATCCAAAACCTAAACATCATGCTGGGTTTTCCAGAAGATTTGGGATTGTAATAATACCAGCCTATTACACCATTTTAGTCTGGACAGTAAGACGCGCCTTAATGTGATTGAAATCACACTTTTTTGTTCAGACTCTTGACATATATGATGTTCACAGGTTATAAACATTTCAAGAAAAATAAATCAGTCTGCCTAATCCACTATATTCCCTGAAACCATTTTTGAATAAGGGTAAACCGGAGCGGAGGAACCAAACTAGGGGCGTATCTTGAAGAAAGTTAGGAGTTAATAGTCAGGAGTGAGGAGTTAAGAGTGAGAAGTTAAAAAGTTACTAAATACATAACTCATAACTCATAACTTTCTGAAGAAGGACATCTCTCAGTCCTAGCCCGTCAACTAACTTCGTCGGCATTGAGAGGAGACTAAACGAGCAGCATTCTTACAAGTAATGCCTTGTTCTCGTAATTGTCCTTTGGCTGGTAACTTTGCGGTTCGTTGTGCCTGCCCTCGGCCTTGAGAGAGGATAACAATATCTTGATTTCTGGCGTCTGAGGCAGGATTATTTGCCTAGAGGTGAAAATCAGCTATGTTCCAGAATAAGAAACATCCCATTGCCCTAATTTCTGTTGATGGCGACCCGGCGGTTGAAATTGGTCAAGAAGAAGCTGGGGGTCAAAATGTCTATGTGCGTCAAGTAGGTTATGCCCTAGCCCAGCAAGGTTGGCAAGTGGATATGTTCACTCGTCGTAGTAGTCCTGAACAAGCTGCGATTATCCAACATAGTCCAAACTGTCGTACTATTCGGTTAGAAGCGGGACCAGCTGAGTTTATCGGGCGAGATAACTTGTTCGACTATTTACCTGAATTTATCGAAGAATTCCAACGATTCCAGCAGCAACAAGGGTTCCATTACTCTCTAATTCATACCAACTACTGGTTATCATCTTGGATTGGCATGGAATTGAAAAAGCAGCAACCACTGATTCAGGTGCATACTTACCACTCTTTAGGAGCGGTTAAATACAGAACGATTGGTGATGTTCCCGTAATTGCAGCCCAGCGATTAGCTGTAGAAAAAGCCTGTTTAGAAACTATAGACTGTGTAGTTGCAACCAGTCCGCAAGAACAAAAGCATATGCGAGTACTTGTTTCCAGCCAAGGAAACATTGAAATGATTCCCTGTGGCACCGATACTGACAAGTTTGGGCAAATTCACCGATCTGCGGCGCGGGAAAAGTTGGGAATTGCAGCAGATGCCAAGATGGTTCTTTACGTTGGTCGTTTTGACCAACGCAAAGGAATTGAAACCTTAGTACGAGCCATTGCCAAGTCTAGTTTCAGGGGTGAAGCTAACCTCCAGCTAGTCATTGGGGGTGGTAGCCGTCCAGGTCAGAGTGATGGAATTGAACGCCATCGCATTGCCAGCATCGTTACTGAACTGGGATTAGAAAATTGTACAACCTTTCCCGGTCGCTTAGATGAAATTGTCCTCCCCTTCTACTACGCCGCCGCCGATGTCTGCGTAGTCCCTAGTCACTACGAACCTTTTGGTTTAGTTGCTATTGAGGCAATGGCGAGTCAGACTCCAGTTGTAGCTAGTGATGTTGGCGGGTTACAGTTTACTGTTGTACCAGAAGTAACGGGCTTACTTGCGCCCCCCAAAGATGAAGTAGCTTTTGCTGCTGCCATAGACCGTATTCTCATCAATCCAGCTTGGCGAAACCAGTTAGGTGAAGCGGCTCGACAACGGACAGAAATTGCGTTTAGTTGGTATAGTGTAGCATTTCGACTGACTCAACTTTACACTCGTTTGCTGGCTGAAACTGCACCCAATACCCGACCCCGAATTGCAGTTTAATTTTTACAGCTTTGAGCGCGGAACTAATCAGGTATTCCACCTTAAATTGACATAATTAGGGCGGGCATCTTGCCCATCCTACAATATTTTAATTGAATTTAGATATATAAACATAGAAAAGATAATATAGATATTCTCTAGAAAATTTCTGTATATTATGAAAGCAAACGCCCACAACAGAGAATTATCCTCACTTGCTGACGGTGGATATCCTTATTTTGAAAGGTGCTTGTTAATGCACAAATTTACACTTTGATGATTTATGCACCCAGAAACGCAAGAACTTATTAGTCGCCTTAGAAATTATACAGAGAATCGTCAGCCGTTTGTCTGGAATACAGAGAATAGGGGAGAACTGAATTGCTGGAATTTATTATTGTCAGAAGGCTTTGTTCAAACTTCTGATTTAAAACATCGAAAGGGATAGCACGTCGGGGGATGCCAACAGACCCAAAAGAGTATCCTCGATATAAGTATGCCCCTTCTCGGCGTGAGCGTAAAGGTGATTCCTGGAGTCCTTATTTGCACAATGTCCTCAAAGGAAGCGATCGCAATCGAACTTGCCTTAAAAGCAGGAAAGATGTTTGATGACGATCCTTACTATTTTAAAGTTAAGTATGATGGAGGTTCATCGGAAAAACCTGTTACCCAATTCATGCGTAACAATTTCCAACAAATTCAACGATATATGTTTTGCTTTTGGGATGTTGGATATGGGTACAAGTTTGGTCTTACTGAACATGGAGATTGGGTTGGGTTGAAGTATTCGAGTTACATGGACTATAACCCTTGACATTGATTCCAATTAAGATTATCGGTGCAATTCTCCGTGTCTAAACGAGGAGAATCTATTTACGATCAAAACTGTGGGGAAACGCACCGGATGGGGATTAGCCTAGAGGAGGAGGGCTTGTCGTCAGACATCGCTCAGTCTATTGTGGTAGAAAAACATGGTAGAGCGATCGCAATTAACTCAAACTGACGCCAGGGTACTGAGTATAATATCAATTATATCAGTAAATCGACCCAAGCACTGCTCGATTTGTGCCTAATAAAACTTGTACAATTGTCAAAGCGGTTTTACTGCTAGAGTACTTCTCAGGTGTAAAATTTATCGACAGCAAAATTTTTCTACTTTGTGTTTTTCCATCCTTCACTTGTGGCTAAAATGCCCCAAGTTAGGCGCTCATATCTTGCAATAGATAACTTTTACCCTTATGACTGGAGAGCAAAATCTTGGGAATAGAGCTACGCAGTTTCGTATTTCTCGACAGCCTGCAACCTCAACATGCAGCATATATGGGAACAGTAGCTCAAGGCTTCTTACCATTACCAGGGGATACATCATTGTGGATTGAAATCTCTCCTGGTATCGAAATTAATAAGATTACGGATGTAGCCCTGAAAGCTGCCTCTGTCCGTCCCGGAGTGCAGGTAGTTGAAAGACTGTACGGACTATTGGAAGTTCATTCTAGCTCCCAAGGCGAAACGCGAGCTGCTGGTCAAGCCATTTTGGCCTTACTGGGAGTCCGAAGAGAGGAATGTCTCAAACCGCGTGTTGTTTCTAGCCAAATTATCCGCAACATCGATGCTTACCAAACACAACTTATTAATCGCACCCGCCGGGGACAGCTACTACTAGCAGGGCAAACGCTGTATGTATTAGAAGTGGAGCCTGCTGCTTATGCCGCACTGGCGGCGAATGAAGCGGAGAAAGCGGCGGCGATTAACATTCTTGAGGTTCAAGCTGTAGGCAGCTTTGGACGGCTTTACTTAGGTGGAAAAGAGCAAGATATTCTCGCAGGTGCGGCGGGAGCGTTAACGGCGATTGAAAGTGTAGCAGGTCGGGCAAATCCTCTGGGTGGGCGTCAGGAGTAAAGGAGAGAAAATGGCAAATCGAGAGCATCTAGCTTTACTCAAAGCAGGTGCAGTTATATGGATTGAGTGGAGAAAGAAAAATCCTCAGATTGAACCAGACCTCAGCGCCGCAAACCTGCAAGGGGATAACCTCAGAGGCGCAAACCTCCAGGGGGTAAACTTGAGCAAGGTGGATTTGGCTAATGCTTTACTGGTGCGAGCAAACCTCAGTGGTGCTGACCTCAGTAGTGCCAACCTCTACAAAGCCTTCCTCGTTGAAGCTAACCTGAGTGATGCTAACTTGAGTGTTGCTAAGTTGAGTGGTGCTATACTTACGCAGGCAGATTTGAGTCATGCCAATTTGATTGGAGCTGACTTGAGTGAGGCGAATCTTAGAGGCGCTGCGATCGCTCATGCTAATCTAATTGGAACTGACTTAAGAGGTGCCAACTTGAGAGATGCCGATTTAGGAGCAGCGAAGTTAATACGGACTAATCTCTCTTTTGCCAACCTCACTGAAGCTAACTTGATTGCGGCTGACCTCAGCGAAGCAACTTTATACGAGGCGGAAATGTTGGGGGCTTATCTTTATGAAACTGACCTTTACAAAGCTAATCTCAACAAAGCTCACCTGACTGGTGCTTATCTGCTGCGGGCTAACCTAAGTGAAGCTAATTTGAGTCAAGCTGATTTGAGTTGGACTAACCTTAGAGGCGCGAATTTGGCAGGGGCGAATCTCAGAGGAGCTAACCTTAGAGGAGCTGACCTTAGGTTAGCTCACCTCAACGGCGTAAATCTTCAGGAGGCAATTATGCCTGACGCTTCAAGGCACGATTAGTTACCCTGAAAAAGTAATTGACGTTTAGCTAGTCGCCGGAAGCCCCGCGCTCTATCGCTTCGATCAGCGACGGGATGGATAGGCGGGCAGCGACGATTATATCTCCGATGTATGAGGAGTTGCCATTAGATTGATTGGTTAGGAGACAAATAAATCTCCCTAGAAATGCTATAATAGTTGTATGCTTAACCTCACATACAGCTACCGAATTTATCCAGACACCAATGCCGAAAGTATTATGCTTAATTGGCTGGAGCAATCGCGCCGTGTCTACAACTATGCGTTGAATGAACGAAGGGACTGGATAAAATCGCGTAAGTGTGCGGTTAATGCTTGTAGTCTTAAGTCGGAATACATCATCAGTGCCGATACTCCTTACCCAAATTACTACTGGTACTCCAAGTCAGTGATGGGAGAATGTCACTACTTAAAGCAAGCATATAGCTAGGACTTACGCATTGACAATAAATAGTAAATATGTATAAGTGAAAAGCCACATCTTTCGTAGGGGTTTAGCATTGCTAAACCCCTACAATATGGTCTATTTACGATCAAACGATAATTAATAAAAGCCTAAAACAACCTATTTTTGTTAATACACATCATGATGAATTTGTACAATGCATAAGTCCTAATAGGGTTTCCTAACGGGACTTAAACATTTTTCGGGGAGAAACAAGCCTCAAACCCATGCAGGGTAAGGGAAATACACCAAATGCTCAAAAATGGCTCAAACCCAGATATATCAATCAACCAAGCAAAACGATGTCAAAGTCTCTCTGTATATAGATTGGAGGCTTTTTTCTGGGTGTTTTTTGTCTAAGTCCCACTAATCAGATGAGGTGAATCATAGCCCCCTCCTCGCAGGCGGGGAGGGGGTTGGGGTGGGGTTCTTGTACCTTACAAGAGACCAGAACCGCTATATAAAATTTATGTAAAGCTTAAGTGTTATTAACCTCCAAAACGCTCTTGATAATCTATAACTTTAACTTATCTATTTTAAAATGTATTTCTTTAATATAAAAGTATTTTTTTTACAAACAAAAATTGATATTGAAACTTAACTTAACGAGAATACCGTATTAAGCTGAAAAATATTGTCACCCTTACTAAAAAAAACAGTAAGCTTGAAAAAAAAACTTCATTAAAATTTACAATACTTTATAATGCTAGCAAAAATCACAAACTTTACATTTTGAAGATTTAGTAAAGAAGTTGATGTAAGCTTGTACTTCATGATAATTAAATAATTACAGGTCAGTTGAAAATGAAAAAATACGGGGAAAATAATTAAAATAAATGAATTTTGACCCAATTACTTAGCATTTGCATAATCAACTAACCAAATCGATAATTAATATTTTCTAAGTAATATTGATATTAATTAGGTTAATAAAGGCAACTGTATTTAAACTTAGAGTTTTAAGTAATTCACATTTCACTTATAAATAGTTCTTTGACTGAAGGCTCGCCTTAGCGAACAAGAGACTATTTATCAGCTAGTACCCATTGCTTATTTCACCCCGTAATCTCTGAAATTTTTTCCCTGATCAACAGGACTTACACAAACAATAGCCGCAAAGAATGATTTTCGTCTTAGGGGCAATACCCTGCGGTCAGCCTTCGTCTACATGAATTGCCCCTGAGCGCGTGTAGTTTTGCGTAAGTCGTGATTAAGAAGATTTCCCAACAAAATCATCTGACTATTTTATGAAGAAAATAATGAATAGCACTAAATCATCCAACCAAGTTCAACGCAGATTTATCCCTAAGTTCGCTCTAAAAAGGTGTTTTTTGACTGCCAAAACGCTGTTATTTACAATGGTTCTATTAAATCATGGCACTACTGGAGTAAATGCTGCACCTCAAGCCCTGCGTCCTGATATTAAGATTCGCAATATTATCAATACCTTATCGGTTTCTCCTTCTGTTCGGATTGCAAAAGATCCACGAAACAATACCCTCTATTACCTCAAACTAAATGGTGAGATTTATCGAGTCAATTTAGGCTCTTCTACTAGTACACTTGTGTACAACTCTACTAATCATAATGTAGGTGAAACTCAAGGTATGGCCATTGGTCCTAACGGTACAATTTATTTGGTTGGCAATGTAGACCTTGTGAATAACCAGACCAAAGGAATTATTGTTAAAGGCGTAATTAATTCGGGTACAGGACAACGTATCTGGTCTATTTTAGCTCAGAGTGCAGGCTATCCCAAAAGCAAAACAGCCTATGACCATCGCTTCAACGGCGTGATTGTTAGTCTGGATGGTAACTTTATCTATGTAAATAGCGGTTCTCGTACCGATCATGGTGAGGTTCAGTCTGTTAATGGTCTATATCCCAATACTCGTGAAGTAGGATTAACTGCCTGTATACTCCGTCTTCCTACTAATGGCAAAAATCTCTTGCTTGCAAACAATCGAGCAACCTTAAAGGCAGCTGGCTATATTTTTGCAGAAGGAACACGTAATACTTTCGATATGGCTTTTGCACCCAATGGGGATTTATTTGGCACAGAAAATGGCCCCGATCGGGATATGTCAGATGAATTAAATTGGCTACGTCTAGGTGGTAATTACGGCTTCCCCTGGAGGATTGGTGGGACAGACAATCCCCAACAATTCCCCAATTATAATCCTGCCAAGGACTTGTTGTTAAACCCCAAATTTGGCGCAGTCACAAAAGGCTACTATCGTAACGATCCAACCTTTCCTATTCGGCCCAATGTAAACTTAATTGAACCAATTCCTAATTTTGGGCCGGACGCAGACAATTACCGCGATCCTCTAGATGGCAAAGTCAAAGATGCCAGTGTTCTGGGGCAAAGTGTCAGCAGTTTTACAGCACACCGTTCTCCTTTGGGCTTAGTTTTTGATACACAAGGAGTAATGAGTCCAGAATTCAAAAGAGATGGATTCATGTTGAGTTTTACAATAGGCGACCCCACTGGCGAAACATTACCAGGTCCTTTTAAAGATGCCGGCCAAGACCTACTGCATTTAAAGTTAACTAAAGTAGGAACTAGCAGCTATAAACTTAATGCTACGCGCATTGTCGAAGGTTTTAGTAATCCCATTGATGATGAGATTATCGGCAATAAGATTTATGTTCTGGAATATGGTGGAAATCAAGGAATTTGGGAAATCTCTATGCCCACTAAGTAAATGATCTGCAAACTTTAAAGTAGTACTTTAAAACTAATTTGCCATATCGTGGTGATGATTCGTCCCGATCAATTAGATGATTTAGAAGATGCCGTTCAGCTGTGGTATCGAACTTGGCATGAAACATTTTCTCATATTAAACATCCACAGCCATATTCCTTATGGAAAGCTTGATTTCGTGATGACCTCAAAGATAGGGAGGATCTCAGTGAAAGCAAATATACCAGATGAGAAACAAGACTGTTGTTTCCTCTCCTTGGTAAGGAGAGGGATGGGGTGAGGTTTGACAAGGATTTTTACGAAAGTGAGATGCTCGCCAATCGTCAGTCCCCAGTAACCAGATATTTGCTATGAACGACTGGTAGAGGCGGTTGGGTACTGATGTCCTAAGATGGGATGAGGTGTGTAAGGTTCTTCAAGGAATTTGCGCTCTTCATCGGAAAGCTTGAAATCCACAGCTTCCACTGCTTCTTTGAGATGCTCTATCTTGCTAGCACCAACAATTGGAGCCGTCACACCCGGTTGATGCAACAACCAAGCTAGGGCGATTTGTGTTGGTTTAACACCGCGTTTTTGGGCTAATTCTACGACGCGATCGACTATTTGGAAATCTGAATCTTGATAGTAGAGATTGTGAGCAAATTCATCGGTTTTAGCCCGTAGTGTCTCGCCATAGCTTTCCTTGCTGCGATTCCCCGCCAGAAAACCCCGCGCTAAGGGACTCCAAGGAATAATCCCAATTCCTTGATCTAGAGATAAGGGTATCACCTCTCTCTCTTCTTCTCGATAAACCAAGTTGTAATGGTTTTGAATAGATACAAAGCGAGTCCAGCCGTGTTTGTCAGCCGTGTAAAGAGCTTTGGCGAACTGCCATGCGTAAACACTTGAGATTCCCAAGTAACGAACTTTACCTGATTTGACTACATCATGGAGCGCCTCTAGGGTTTCCTCAATTGGTGTCTCGTAGTCCCAACGGTGAATTTGATACAAATCGACGTAATCTGTTTGTAAACGCCGTAATGAGGCATCAATGCTGTCAAAAATATGTTTGCGAGACAGTCCGCGATCATTGGGACCATCACCGATTTTACTAAAGACTTTGGTAGCAATGACGACCTGATCTCTTTTTGCAAAATCCTTAAGTGCCCGTCCCAAAATTTCTTCGCTGGCACCTAAAGAGTAAACATCGGCGGTGTCAAAGAAGTTTATCCCCAATTCCAAAGCTAGTTGAATAAACGGGCGACTCTCTTCTTCTTCCAGCACCCATTCTCGCAATTTCCGAGAACCATAGGTCATAGTACCCAGAGCCAGGCGTGATACTTTCAGTCCACTTTTTCCCAAATTTACGTATGTCGTCATACTGTTTGCTCTACTTTTTGATAACGTTGTGAAAGTTTTAATGCAAGTTGAAAAGCTCGATGTGCTTCATTAATGTGTCCTAGCTGGCTTTAAGTATTAGCTAATTCTCTCTGAATCACGGGAATATTACCACGGGCAGCATTGCGCTTTTCTAAGACATTCAAGGGTTTGTGATACTGCCGATCGCGAATCAGTGCATCAAGATAAATTTGCTCAAATAAATCTCGTTGAGCATCTGCTTGCATGAGATGTTCTCCACTGGCAAAAAATAATCCAAAAATCTAGTCATGAGTGAGTAAATGAGTAGCTAAAAGCTACAAGGCAACTTTGCACCAGACACGGGACAGCCACCTCCAGAGAAACAGGCTAATCTCACCGGATTTGGAATGAAATTTGCGATCGCTCTACTGGAAGGTAACTTGCACACGAGGTGATTCTCCTGAAAGTCATGTAGGTATTTAGTGCTGGTATGATGCCTTGATCACATGGCTGTTAGACTTCTGTAGTTGTAATCAGTCTGATAGGATATTGCCGGAGTTAAAGCACAGCTAAAACACCGCTTACTTCCACTCAAACTATAAAATACTGTAATTCTATCGATTTACCGTATTTTATAGATATTAAATCAGACTTTCTCACAACTGGTGATGAAAATCAAGAGGTTTTTACAATAAACTTACCAAGAGCGTGAAAGCCCTGGAGAAATTACGGCAGTGCAAGATGGGGAGTGGGGGGAGAAATTTTCATGCCCTCGTTGTGGGCGGAGGGTCCGTGAGAGTCTAGCTTGAAAAGACCTTGTTTTTTGCTGCTAGCTGTGTGATACTTTCGTTTAATTTAGAAAATAACATAAATATCTTACAAAAGGCAAAAAGTGATGAGATTCAAGAGATTTAGAACGTGGGGTTTCTTGATTGGATTAGCACTATTGACGTTTGTATTTGTAGCTTGTGCTTCTGGTAATCAAACTGCTTCACAAGCACCAGAAAAAGTAACAATTGCCTATCAACCTGGAATTAATTACGCTAATCTACTTATCGTCAAGCAGCAGCAAATTTTAGAAAAACAATTTCCCAAGACACAATTTGAATGGAAAGAATTATCGAATGGTGGATCTATTAGGGATGGAATTATCGCTAATCAAATACAAGTTGGTGCAGGTGGTCCTGGGTCATTTTTCGTAGGTTGGGATAAAGGTGTGGGCTGGAAAATATTAGCTTCACTTAACTATAGTGAGTTTTGGCTAATAACGAAAAACCCCAATATTAAAAGTCTCAAAGATTTCAAGCCAGGAATGAAAATTGGTTTACCATCTCTAGATGGGGTACAGGCAATTGTACTGCGGAAGGTGGCACAAAAAGACTTAGGAAATCCCACAGCACTTGATCAAAACCTGCAAGTGATTGCTCACCCTCTAGGGTTGCAGTCTCTGTTAACCGGTCAAATTGATGCACATTTTACAACGCCACCTTTTGAATTTCAGGAAGTTGAAAAAGGTGGTAGGGTAATTATTAAAAGCTCTGATATTTTTGGTAAGACTAGCATAGCAAGTGTATTTACGACTGAAAAATTCTACAATCAATATCCTGAGGTTGGTAAAGCTTTGTATACCGCAATTGCAGATGCTACTAAACTCGTGAATGAAAAACCTGATGAAGCGGCGAAAATTCTCTCAGAAATAGATGGTGCGAAAATCTCACAGGAGCAATATAAAAAGTGGCTCACGAATAAAGCGGTGGCATACGGGATTGAGCCAAGAGCCTTCCTCAAATGTGGAGCATTTATGCATGAAATCGGGATGTTAAACAAGCAGCCCAAATCAATTGATGAATTGATTTTACCACCGCTTAGAGGTGCTGGGGGAGATTAAAATAATTCGTAATTCGTAATTAAGTTTTGTAACGGGGATTTAGCGCAAAGTCAAGCCAGTGCGTTGGCGTTGCGGGGGGCTTAAACCCACATAATTGGTTAAATTCATGGTTAATTTAGAATCGTTAATAGTAGCAAAAAATGTACACATTAGCTACAGCGAAGGTAAGAATAAATTTACGGCTGTGGAAGATATTAGCTTTGCTGTCAAACCAGGAGAAAAGTTTGTAATTATTGGGCCATCGGGTTGTGGAAAGAGTACGCTGTTAAAGGCGATCGCTGGTTTTCAGTCTATCAGTAGCGGAGAATTACTGATGGCAGGTAAACGCATCTCTGTTCCCAGTCCAGATAGGATGGTTGTCTTTCAGGATTTTGAACAACTCCTACCTTGGCAGACTGTGGTGGAAAACGTTGTTTATGCCCTTGAGACTACAGGCAAAGCTGCTGGGAAAGCTGCCATTGCTGAAGCAGTAAGATATCTCGACTTGGTGGGAGTCTCAGCAGCTGCTAATAAGTATCCCCATCAGTTATCAGGAGGGATGAAACAACGGGTAGCAATCGCCCGCGCTTTGGCTGTAAAACCTCAAGTTCTCCTGATGGATGAGCCTTTTGGCGCTTTGGATGCGCTGACACGGACTCAACTGCAATACGAACTCAATACTATTTGGCAGAATACAGGGTTGACAATCATTTTAATCACCCATTCCATACAAGAAGCTGTTTACCTGGGACATCGAGTTTTAGTGATGACACCAGTACCTGGAACTGTCAAAGAAATTGTTGATACCGCAGAGATTAATGAGATCAACACTAATAAGTTTGTCGAAGTTGCTGCCTATTTAGAAAGTTTACTCAGCAATGATTCCCGTCGTGAGGCTTTTCGAGTATGAAATTTGTGACTCGAACAACAGCAAATTCCCATAAATTTGAGAAATTATATGCTGATCTCCAAGCCAGTAGTACTTTCAGGCGCGGAGTAATTTTTTGTGGTCTATTGATTTTTTGGCAATTGTATGTATCGGTTTCCCAAGTTCCCGCCTTACTAATTCCTGGGCCAATAGCAGTCCTAGAAGTACTGTGGCAAGATTTATTGAGTCAAAAACTTCTGCAAGCAACACTTAGCACTTTGTCGGTATTATGTACTGGTATGGTCTTGGGTGTGATTGTGGGTACGACTTTAGCAGCTTTCGCCAAAGTTTCTCGTTTTGGTCAAGATTTGCTAATTGTGCTGAGTTCGATGCTAAATCCCTTACCTGCGATCGCTATTTTACCCCTAGTGATAATTTGGTTTGGGTTCACTTCTGTTTCGATTATCGTAGTTACTGCCCATGCTACAACTTGGCCTATTGCCCTGAATACAGAAATGGGACTCAGTACCATCAATCCAACGGTTCTAATGGTGGGGAAAAACCTGGGTCTAGATGGTTTTAGACTGATTCGAGAAATTATGCTCCCTGCTGCATTGCCTTACATCTTAACAGGCTTGAGAACTGCTTGGGCTTTTGGTTGGCGCACCGTGATTGCATCTGAGTTAGTGTTTGGTTCAGGGGGTGCTACTAGCGGTTTGGGATGGCAGATTAATAACAGTCGCTACTTCCTGCAAACCGATCGCGTATTTGCCGGATTAGTGGTGATTGCAATTTTGGGTTTAGCTGTCGATTATATTTTTCGATTAATTGAAATCAGAACAGTGCAAAAATGGGGTATGAAACGTAGTTAAACTATCACCCAACAAGGCAAATTAACTCATCCCCCAGCTTGAAGGCAGGGGATTTCGAGTCATTAGTCATTAGTACCAATGACTAATGACTAAATCGGCGGGCGGCTATTCTGGACACTCTTTGAAGGGATAGCATTCCCGCCAATTTTCGTTAATATAAACATTCTCTTTCAATTTCTCCAAAAAGCATTGCTTAATTCTCCAGTCATGTCAAAATTTAAGTTTTACCTGGAAATAGTTGTAACTTGTGCTTTCGCTAAAGCCAATGCTTGATGAGCATTTTTAAACTTTGTTTCATCTGTAAATTTATCACCAAAACACTTTAAATAAGCTTCCAGATATCGAATACGTAAGTGTGGATTAGCCGGATTATCAAGAAAGGGGAGGTCAGCTTCAACCATAAACCGGATAGCCAACAAGGGGATAGGGCTACGAAGTGGACGAAAGTTTGGGTTGTGCAGACCAGGACTTTCATTAAGTTCATGAAATTCTCCTATCATTAGTCCTGACTCAACAAACAAAGGTTTAAGTTTTTGTTGGACACTATCTATTAGTTTAGAAGCTTCTTCTATATGGATATCAGGAAAGATAAGTAAAAAAGCTTTATTGATTGCTAATTCCTGCTCTTTAACTTCCATCCTCAGAAAGATATCTCGGTAGTCTCCAACAATCTGTTCTAGTTGTTCTGGATACAAATCTTTTGCGCGAATAACTGCCAGACGAATACTGTTTGACTTGAGAGAGTGAGGTACAAAAGGGCAAACTACCCCGGGTCTTCCCAAGTTAGGATGAGGCTTTCCTAAAAAATTTTTTACCCACTCCATAATTTCAATTAAGTAAGGAAGGTTTTCGTGTTGGTGGAGTTGTTCGATTTCACGAGTTGTATAGAGTTGCATGAGCTTGAAAGGATGTTTGAAAATATTATGTGACTGAAACTAATTATTCTCTAAGTAAACAAAACAAGCCTTGATTTTTTGATTTTTGGTTTAGGGATTGACAAATAAAAAAATACTCAACTACTTTTTATGGGGTGGGTATCTCGCCCGCCCCTAGTCAAAGGCGGGCAGGACTTCGGCGTGAGCGCTACTTCTCTACGAGAGGCTGCGCCAACGACAACGCTACTTCTCTACGAGAGGCTGCGCCAACGACGTCGCTCAGTACAAGTCAGTATAAGTCAGTCGAACGCTGCCCACCCCACAATATTGGATAATTTATTTGTTGTCAGTCCCTTATCTGTGGCTTGTAGCAGATAAAAATGCTCTAGTATTTTCCTGAACTTAAATAAATTTAGCCCAACAAATACACAAGCTTATTTTCGTAGCAAGCAACTTGTCTTCATTGTATTTTTGACATTTTAGATACAATATGTGTGTATGTATTATCCAGCAAATGCTCTTACTTTTTTTACACATAAACTTTATAATATTTTTATTGAAAATATTATAAAGTTTATGTGTAAATAGTTATTTTAAATATAAAAATTTAGTATTGTTTTAACAGCAAATATGAGTTGAATATCAAGTTAGGGTAATTCTATATAATTAAACTTTATATAGGACTTACGCAAAACTACACGCGGTAGGGGCAATACCCTGCGGTCAGCTAAAGCCACATGAATTACCCCTACCTAAAAATCATTCTTTTCAGCTATTGTTTGCGTAAGTCCTGATATAAAGGGAAGGGAAGGAGAAGTTCTGATGCCTGTCTTGAAAAGTTTAGAGCCTCGGAAACTGAGGCTCCAAGTTTTCGCTGTGGCGGGCTGCGCCAACGAATCATTGAGCGTCAAAACCGACACTCAGACAACTCTGGACAAGGCACTCGCTCCCTGATAAAATTGGATATTTTTTAATTGTCAGTCCCTTATTTCTCAACAAATTCTTTCACCACTGCCATAGCATCAGGAGGAATCTGTGTAATTAGGCGAAATGGAAATGCGGCAGTCGAAGCAAATTGGGCATAATCTGATGTCAGAAAGATAGCGTAGTTTTTAGCTTCTGGAGTCATCTGTGCAGCAAAGGCCAAAGCTATAGCTTTAACATACTTGCGAACATCAGCTGCTTGTTCACCCACAACTTCACCACCACTAATGGGTGTATTCGGTTGTCCTATCTGATCCAAAGTGGTACTGGGGTCTTTTACACTCAGATGAGTACCCCCAACTATACTAACTAGCCATTTTGGGGATGGGATTTTTTCAAATCCCACAATCTGTTCAGTTAAAGCTGGGGTGGTTTTATCTGCGGAACTTGCTAACACTAGGGTAGGAACTTGCACCTTCGTTAACCCAGTTTCGCCAAACATCAGAGAAGTTGTCGGATTGAGAGCGATCGCCTGTTTGATTCTAATATCCCGTAGTTGATAGCTATTTTCTGGTAGTTCTTGAGCGATGCACTGCATAACTTCTCCCTCACTGAAGCTAGTCAAGTTCTTTTTACAGCGTTGTTTGAGTCGTTGTAGTTGTAACTCCCCCCCAGCAACTTCTAAAGCTGTACCACCACCAAAAGAATGGCCAATGACCATCGCGTTCCTGGTTGCAAGTTTCCCTTGCAGGGGATGATTAGCCGTTTGGTTGAGCTTTTCTAATTCGTCGAGGACAAAACTAATATCTTGAGGGCGATCCAAAAACTCCTGAGGCTTCATAACTCTGGTTTTGCCTTGTAATGCTGAGTTAGTATTTGCCTGGTTACTACCGGGATGTTCTAAAGCTGCTACTACATAACCGTGCGATGCTAAGTGTTCTGCCAGGTAACGCAAGTCCGTGCGGACTGACGCAAAGCCGTGAGAAAGGACAATTACGGGTTTATTGACAGTTGCAGCAGTTGACCAATAAATATCAACTGGAATTTGGCGATGACGCTTTTGGTCATTCAGGCTTAATTTGAGTATTTTTACTTGAGCGTTTCCTGGTTGGCTGGGATCAAAAGGGAAAGCAATCTGCGGTGTTTTGGGGTAGATTTGAGGAGCGATCGCCAGCATAAATTGTTGGGTACGCCAAAAAGCTGTATTCACACTCCCTGCAACTATAAAAGCCTGTGGCAAATCGATCTCTAAGCGTTTACTCGGATAAGCAGCGATAAAACTCAGTATAGAAAGACCTGTTGGGGCAGTAGAGCCTAATACCAATCCTGCTCTCAGTGCTTGTACCCCAGCTTTGTCCTTTCGGACTAAGGCCGTAGCGAAGTCATTGAGAATGCTTGTACCAATTTGAGTATTAACTAACTTATTAACAGTGACAACATTTATCGGTACATTCATGGCCAACGCCCCCAAGAGGAAGCGGCGTTGTTCTTCAGATAATCCTTTAGTGTAAGACTGCAAACTCCCAGACAATTCCCCAGTTTTTGCAGCCTTTTGCAACTCAGCAAGAGAGATGGATTCTGTAAATAAACCCAAACGCACAACAACTGTGTCGGCTGCGATCGCTGAACTATTTACCCCAAACTGTGTAAGTGTGATGCCTACGGCAAGGGCTTTGCCCAACGCGCCAAAGATACCTGCAACTGTCTTACAGCTATTTTCAGGTAAATAGACCACGCGGTAGGGGCACAGCATTGCTGTGCCCCTACGACAGATGTGGTTCAAATAGATGAAAACTGTCTTAAGATTTCCCCAACTTCTTCCCATAAATATTTATACCAAGTGTTACTTACGTAAATATAACGGATATTTGTGTGTTTTACTACTGATTAATTGCCTAGAAATCAAAGCAGATTTTTTCTTGAACTTGATGGCGATGTCTACGATGTTTACTGAGCTTGCCGTACCACTTCGTGGAAGCAAGCTACGCGCAGCGTCTCGTAAAGAAGTACGGGCTGTGACGCTCGTTGCGCGGCATCGTCTCCCCTTGGGAGAAGACTCGCTTTCCGTGGTGCCCTGATCTGTTCAAAATATCTGCTGATGTGAACAAAGATCATCAAAAGCAAGGAATTGTAGAATTCATCACAGCTAAAAATTTGAGCATAAATCAGTGTTAATAGCCACAAAAGCCTAATTGTTTCTCAGCTAGGTTTAAGACTGTAACGAAGCTTTAAAACCGGGTAAGCGATGCCTGCGGCGGTAAACTACACATCTACAATCTGCAATTTTTCTGGGCTGATATCTTGACTACAATTTTTTTTGACAGGGAAGTTTAACCGACTGCTTAATGTTTTGTCTTTGGCCTTTAGAACGTATTGCAGAGCGATAGTCTTACTGCTGTAGCTGCATTATCATTACTCATCAAATTCTACCAGCCGCTTCAACAATTTTTTTTGGCTTTATGCGTCGCAGACTCCGCTATATTTTAATTTTGCTGCTCTCCCTGAGTATTATTACACTGTGGTGGCCTGTGAATGATTCTGATTGCAATTTCGAGACTTTTCTCGCATCAAAAACTCCAAAATTCCAAGTACATGCTACTAAGGTTATTGTTCAGCCGTGGCGTGGTCGTCACCATGTATATGGAATTTTTATGATTCCTGATGAATACAAACAAGCTCCATTTTTTGTGTTAACAGTTCAAGGTGCTGGTAGTTATTGTTCAAAACAATTTGGTTATAAACAAAACTTTGATGATATCTTTGCTGAACCAGGAACTTATCTGGTAAAGAAGCCTATTAGAACTCGAAAAACTCTGCGGCTCATTCTCCAAGGTTTGTACTTTCAGGTCAATGAGAAAAATAATTGGACGTTGACTTTCCCTGAATCAAAAGCTAGTGAACATAATTTGTAATTATAGCCCCATGCCTAGTTTGTGTAGCATTCCATAGGTAAATAAGTATCAATTTCGCTTGTTTTTTGGGGGACAGTTACTATCAATGTCTGGGGTATTTATGACCCATAAGCCCAATCGCGTACCACAACAATTTTGAACTGACGTTCTTGGGGCAAAATGTAATCCAGTGAACCGTAGCGTTGCAAAGCCCACTCCCGCAAGTCTTGAATGGCACGAGCAAATATCTGATCAGGAATACTCCAAGCTGCACTTTGGATTTTGTTTTCTTGGTTTTCTAGCAATTTACCCACAGTATCTTCAACTCGCCATTGAGCAGCGATTTCGGTGGACAAAGTAGCACCTTGTGCTTGCAACTCTGTTAACACCTCTTCTTCAGTCGCACCGTAGCACGGTAAAGGATGATTGTAGCCATCTAATATAGCTCTCCAACGCTCAGTAAATTCCCGTCTCTGTGAATTGACATCCTCATCACCGCTAACAGAGGTAGCCTGACCGTGAGTGTAGAGCAAAATACCACCAGGTTTGAGAACGCGACGGATTTCTGCTAAAGCTTGCTTCCAAGCAGAAATCAAGTGAAACACATGAACCGTTAGAACCACATCGAAGGAATTATCATCAAACGGTAAAGCAGTAGCATCTCCTTTGATTGCTGTTAATCGGTGGGACACACCCTCTAATTTTTGGTGCAGTTCAGCCAACATCTTTTCTGAAACATCTACACCAGTGTATGAATAACCTCTTCTAGCAATTGGAACAGCAATTCTACCAGTGCCGATACCCGTTTCATAGAATTTAGTCTCTGCTGTTGGTGAAACTAGATTGAGGATAAAGTCCGTCACTTGCTCAGAAACCCCTGGTGGAAATCCCCTTGTCGCATCGTAAATATCAGACACTCGGTCAAAAGAAATTGTGCTAGTCATATCGGTTCTTAATGTATGGAAAAGTGATTCGTAGTAGTACAGCTACCCAAAAGCAAGCTACGTAATTATAATTCTCAAAAATTTAGAATTACTTGTGCCAACTATGGCTAAATTCAAATGAAAAATGCAGTATATTATTAGAACTACTATAAACGTATCGGTAAACCGTAGTTTATAATCCAAATCTAGAGTATCATGCAAAATCATCCCAAATCAAGTTGTATTCAATTCTAATGGGATGTTAAATAATTCGTAATTCGTAATGACGCTCGATGACTCGCTAACGCTTCGCTAACGTAATTCGTAATTAAAGACATTTTCAGACGGGGATTTAAACCCCGACTGAAACTGATCGGAGGCGGAGTGGCTCCGACTCCGCGCTACGTGTATACGTAGGGGTCTTAAACCCTTTTATTTACGATAAAACGAGAAACTTGTAAGCTTTCGCTACTTGCAATATCATTAAATCTCTATATCTTATTAATGAAGCGTTTAAGCATCAGCTTCGTAGTTGAGTTTCCAAAACCTCGTTTTTCTCTAACAAGGCAGTAGTAGTATTTATTATAATCTGTGCTGCTCCTGTGAAAAACGATCGCTCGATAGTCGTTGGAACATCGCTAGGTTTATGATAGTGGGGAGTACGTAAATTTGCGGTATCTGTCACCAGCACAGCACCCACGCCCTGATACCAAAATGGCGCATGATCACTGCGTAGGGTGTCTGGTGTAAGTAAACCTTTAAAAGGAATTGGTACTGTTAGGACTGCTGGCATTGATTCCTGTTTATTCAGGGCAGTTGAGGCGAGCATCTGTGAGTTTTGAAAGGCATTCAGTAAAGGCAAATGTTCTGTATCACCGACTACTGCCAAAAAGTCGCCCTTGTCGCTAGGTGGGGTAACAGGCAACCCCGCAGGGTATTTTTGACACCCAGAAGTGTAACAAGCATAACCCACCATATCCATAACGATCGCTCCGCCCAAGTTTTGCAAGCGTGCTGTCTTGCTAACGAAAGCCCGACTACCCAAAAGTCCTGCTTCCTCTTTGTCAAAAAAAGCTAGCTGTAACGTCCGTGGTGTGGGACGAGAACCGAGTAACCGCGCGACTTCCAGCACCACAGCTATACCACTGGCGTTATCATCAGCACCAAAGGATAAGGCAACAGTATCATAATGCGCTCCTACGAGAATTGCTTTAGCGGCTTTATTAGTTCCTGGGCGTTCGGCAAAAATATTTACACCTTCAGAGAACTTTTCCAATTTGGGCTTCCAGCCTAATTTTCTCAGTTCAGTTGTGATGTAAGTACGAGTAAGCGATCGCTCTTTTGTTGTGTAGCGCTGAAAATTCAACTTTTGAATATGGTTTAACAGCTTGTCAGCAGAGACTTGCGGCGCACTGTCAACTTTCTTTAACTCTGCCTGTGGTTGCCGTGTTTTCACTGGTATACTCTCAACAATTGCTGGTAACGAACGCTGTTGAAAAAACGTGCTACCTCTGCTACCCACCACGGCAATTGCCATCAGTACCAACAGCATCAGCCAAATCCATTTTTTCATCCAAATTATCCAATCTTCTAGGGTGGGCCGAAAAGCCCGCCTCTGGCTAAGGGACTTCGTGTCGCCCACCCCACAATAAGTAGTTGAGTATTTTTTTATTTCTCAGTCCTTAATGCGAGTTAATTGCTGACGTTTGACACAACGTAGGGCGAGTTAATTGCTGAGGCTTGATTAGAACTAACCAACGCCTGGTAGATAAAAGCTGCTACCTGCGCCCGTGTAGCAGTTGCGGTTGGGTTCAGCAACTTCACATTCGGATAGTTGACCACAATTTGCTTCTGAGTTGCTGCGGCGATCGGGCTACGGGCATAGCTAGCGATGTTAGAGGCATCGTTGAAATATTGGAGAGTGCTTTCGGTATTGCCGCCAGGAGTATATTTCAGACCGTTAGCGAGAGAAACCAAAACCTGTTCGCGGGGAATAACTTGGTTAGGCTCAAAGCGATTTCTAGGATAACCTGATAAGAAACCAATGGTATAAGCTTGCTTAATCGCACTGGATGCCCAATACTTGCTGGGCACATCAGTAAAATTGATTGGCTGCCGTTGCTGTGCTTTTGGAAAAGCTTTGTTGACCATAGCGGCAAATTGAGCGCGTGTTACCGGTTCTTCAGGGCGGAAGCTACCATCAGGAAATCCAGCAATTACACCTTGCTGGGACAATTGTTGAATAAATTGTGCCGCCCAATAGTTAGACGAAACATCAGAAAAAGCAACTTGAGCCAAAGATTGCAGGGAGCATCCCACGTTGATCAGTTTCTCTTGCAAACGATAACTCACTGGTCCACAAGCAAAACCTCCTGACTTAGACTCTACATAAGTCCGCGTTGGCGGATCTTGTTTATCTAGCCGCGATTTCCAATCGTCAGATATTTTTTTGAGAGTGGGATGCTTACTTAAAAACTCTGAGTCTGCAACAATATCGTGAGGACCCTTAACACTTATCTTAGAACTATTCATGTAGATATTATAATCATAAATAACATTTTGATTTTTAGTGTTAGTATTGATATCTTTGCCAGGAAAAGCATAGAGAATGTTATTTAGAATTTGGACATCAGATGATGTATGAGCATATATTTGCCCACCTGTAATTTCGGGACTCTGATTATTTAAAACAGCTGTGTTATTTACAATATCAACATGGTCGCTATAAAAGGCATGAATCCCTGAACCACCATTATTAAATGTCAGATTGTTTTTAACTAAAGTACGCCCTTTATATTCACCCAATTGGGGTTTATTAAAATTGCTTGAACTATCGATAATAATGCCGTTCCCGTCTGTGATCCTTCCGACTGCAATCCAAGGGATGTACATCCGATTGTTGTAGCTCTTGTTGTTGGTAATGAGCATCTTATATCCCTGGTTGTTGTCAAAATTCCAATTGTTCAACAATCCAATACCACTGCAACCATAAATACTGTACCAGGCATTATTGAACACCACGTTATTATCTATTGTCACATAATCAGCCTCCACTGCTCCGATACCTCCTGCTCCACAGTCATGCGCTTTGTTGTTCAGAATACGGATGTGATGAACATGACCATTGGTTCGTCCGTCAATATTTATGCAGCTTCCGTTTGTCAGTGGGTTTGTTTTGTTAGTCTTCTGACTCATCGCATAATCAAGGGTTATATTGGCATTGTTCCCAATCACCTCCAGCCCATTTATCTCAATATATGAAGCTCCATTTGAAACCGCGATACCGTTCCATGTATTGTGCTGAATTTTTGGGAAATGCCCAGGATATGCTTTATACTTAATCCATGCTTTTGCAGTTCCAGAACGTTTAATATTTACTACAGTCCCAGCTTGGGGTAAATTTGTGTAAACTCCGTTCATAATCAATACTGTATCGCCGGGGTTAGTCAAATCTGCTGCCTTTTGAATTGTCCTAAAGGCAGATGAGGAAGAAAGTCCACTATTTTGGTCGTTTCCAGTACCACTAACATAGTATGTTTTCCGAGTCGCGGCAGCGCTGATTAGCTCGCGGCTGGATAGGGTCATTTCCTTGTTAGTGGATAACTGATGGAGGTTTTTAACTAAAGATACTTTTATCCTTTCTCCGCCAGCCAAAAGACTTAACGCCACGGGAATTGCCAGATATGCGCTTAAACTCAAACCTTGAATTAACACAATAAAATACTCCTTTATCGGCACTCTTCAATAAAAATATCAGAATATTCAGGAATTTTGAATATTCTTTTGGATACAGAATACGATAGAGCCGACTTTCCTAGCTCCCCATAATGGAAAATAAGTATTCCAATAAATATAGATACCGATTAGACGATACAGAGATAGAATAGTTGCTGGAAAATAGAATTTTTTCGGGTTAAAAATGAAGGCGATCGCACACTCTAGTTAAAGTGGCGATCGCCGATCATGGGTGATTAAAGTCACGACTTGAATGGAGTTAAATCTAGTAGCGGGATGGTGGTACTAAATTCAAGTTAGAATTCAGTGTCAGCTTCAAATCCTGTCCAGGTCTGAGGACAAAGGCATTTACTTGTTTTTTCCGCAACAGGAGACTCGCACCCGCACCCGCACCCGCACCAATAACAGGTTTTAAATCGTCAATTCTGTGGTTGCCAGTAATTAGTGAACCTAAAAGACCAGCACCCCCACCAATAGCTGCGTCAGTTAAAACCTGATTCGTGCTGGGACCCTGTGTAACTTTTTCAGTTCTGCTATATGTCCGAGAAGTTGCATTAATCGACTGACGTTGACCATTGGAAAATTCTAATTCTTGAGCTACAAACCGCACACCTTTTCCTTTATTATCATCTGTATCTCTTGAATAACTATTTAAGTCAACAGATTCTAGCCGTCCAATTACTTTAGTACCCGCAGGAATCAAGACATTTCTATTCCTGTCGATAATGTCATTGGCTATTTTCAAGGTTAGAGATTTAGTTTCTCCAGGAGCAATAGTAATTGTCTCTTTTTCGTAGGTGACAGGAAAAGCAACCCCGGAAGGAATGGTCACGTTTCCGTATTGCCCAATTCTGTCTTGCTCAATTCTATATTGAGCATTAGCAGGAGTCAAGCTGAATAGGGGGCTAATGACGCTTGTAGTAACGGCCATTGCCATAAGTGCAACAGTTCGAGATTTCCATTGATGTAGGCGAGTCATAATAGGTTAACCTTTATGTATCTGATGTCTGTAATGACGAGGATTCACTGGCATTGTTTCTAATTGTTTTTGAACCTATCTATAGGCGTATTCCGAAGGTGAATGTGCTTAGTACGGCTAAATTTTAGCACTTGCTTCCCGGATTAATTGTCAAGTTGATATCAAGTTTCCAAGAAGCGGGAAGAATAAAGAAGTTTTCCGCATAGGTGACAGAACAAGTGTTTTTAAATTATGCTTTATAACTTTGACAAAATCTCTGGCAACAACTGACTAGGAACTTTAGATAAAGCCAGATTTTGCCCTTGTATCCCTAATTCATTATGAAAAGCCCGAATAGTTTTCACCACATAATTGAAGGTTGTTTGATAAGCCTCTGGTTGTTTACTTAATCCGTTTAAGGCTTGCAAATGGTTATCTAATGCTACTTCTAAGTGTTGAGAACGTGTTGCTCTGTCGCCATTAAAAGACTTATCTATTACTAGCTGATAGTGTGCCAGTCCCAGGTTATTATAAGAGGCAAGCAAATCAAAACTTAAAGAAGTCCCACTAAGTGAGTGAGCTAAAGCTATAGCTTCTTCGTAAGCGCTGATACATAGTTGCAGATACTTTTGCCGTGCCTCTTTAGTTGTCTGAGATAGGTTTGCTAAATGCCAGTAAGCAGTACCCAGATTATTTTGTGTAGCGGCGCAGGCGCTGGGAACATTAGCTGGAGTGCGATATTTAAGAGCTTCGCTGTAGACATCTATAGCTAGCTGGAGATTTTGGGCAGGTTGTTCGTATTGTGCCAGATTCCAACAGGCAGTGCCGATGTTATTTTGAATCATGCCATACTTAAGCGGTTCCTCTTCGGGGTTGTAGTGTACAAGCGCTTCATTGTAAGCTGCGATCGCTTTCTGGAAATGCACAATCGGTTGATTATATTGCCCTAAATGCCAGTAAGCAGTACCCAAATTATTCTGGCAAGCCGCATACTTTAATGAGTCCATATCGGCTGTACGGTAGCTAAGTGCTTCACTGTAAGCTAAAATTGCTTGCTGCCAATTTTCAGATGGCTGAGAAAAACGAGCTAAATCACCATAAGCCGTCCCCAAATTATTTTGCACACGAGCGTAAGTTTCCGAATGTATCTGAGGTGAAATCATCTTTAACGCCAACTGATAAAATTCTATAGCCTGCTCTATATAAGTTAGTCCCTCCTCAGAATTGGGTGGTGTGCGGTATAGCATCCAGTAGAGTGTACCCAAATCATTCAAGATATCTGGGAGTTGCGGTGAGGTTTCGTCATAGCTAATTGCCTCCTGATAGGCAATAATTGCCACCATCAGGTTTTCTAGGGTTGACTCTCCTTGCTCAATGCGAAGGCGGTATAAGGTGCCCAAGCGATGATAAGCTTCTGCCAAAATCTCCCCTGAAACTTGCTGTGAATGCAATTCTTCAATCTCCAGCAAAATTTGCTGCGGTTGTAAGTAATCCTCAGTACCTTGAGCAATATTTGTGTTAATTGTTGCGATTATGAGTTCCGTTAACTCGCTACTAATATGAGATAAAGAAGCTAGCGATTGATTATTATTCCCACTACCAGACCTATTAGTAGATTGCTGCTGTTGTGGTACAGTCTTCAATAAATCCCCTGTTGACGGCCAAGCTTCTTGGGTTTTGTGTACTTGTGTTTCTGCCGGAAAATCAGAATTATTCTGAAAATTTAACTCGTTGGCTGCGGTTCTGAGTTCTGCTTGATTAACTGATTCATCTAGAATCGACTGCTCAACATTCTCTAAATCCAAGCTTCTGGAACGAGAAAAACGTTCTCGATAGCCAGAATTCTGAGTCGCTGGTGTGGGTTCTCCAGCAAATACAAATACGCCAGTCCGACAACGCCAAAACTGTGGTGCTGATTGCTTGATAGCAGATAACCAAGGACGCGGTATCCACAACAGCAAGTTAGATTCTAGAAATCGGCTGGATTCTTGTGGAGAGAAATATTGCTCGCTTAAGCGGAGATAGTGCAAAAATAGCCGTTGTATTGCCACTGGTTGCTTGGTTAGCTGCTCAACGCCGACAATCTGAAATGCTGGAATGGGAAAAGGTCTTCCTGGGATATCTTTTGATGCCCCAACAATTGGCGGTGGATAATTAGCCAACCATTGATTTATCTGAACGATGGGATTGGGATCGTTTAGATGCAAACGCAACGTCACTAATCGCGGATAAGCTGGAGTGCTATTTTCCTGAGCATTTGATGACTGATATAGCACCTGTCCAACAGGATAAGCCAATGTAGAATGCAAACGGGCTGCTACTTGATTTCTCAGGTGTAAATCATCACATACCGCTAAAAAAAGTTGTCGTCGTAAGCCAAGACTTAGGGCAAGTTTCAGACGGTGGTATACCTGCCGATTCCAAGCAAAATTATCATTGTGTGCAGTCTCATTCACGCTCATGGTGGCTAAAGAGCCAAAACACAGTATGTATGACCTTTCTGGGCGCATCCAAGTGGGTTAAACTCATAATTAAAATGATTTTTAAGCTGGATGTTATGCAGCTCAGGATAAATTGAGCCTTCAGGTCAAGAAGAATAATAAAGTATGTAATTATACTTTAATTACTAAGTCAATTTTAACAAAAAATAAAAAAGCAGGCCCCTTTTAAAATCGGAACCTGAAAAACTATAAAGATTAAATTTTATTAAATTGTTTTAGGCTCGACTGATCTGAGAAACAAAGAAGGCGACTAGAATCAAGCCACCAACCAAAGCTGTACTGACGATTCCTACTAAGATATAAGTTCGCTTTTGCCCTTCCGTGGGAGGTTCTGCTTGATAAACTTTTGGTTCACGGGCAAAATTATTCAGAAGGCCGCCTTCTTCGTTTGTATAGGGCATGAATTAATTCCTTTATCTTAATTATCCTTGATTTAATGTTACATAAGTACTAGATCGGCTCTCAAACCGCTAGATAAATCGTTACATTTGAGGATTGGGCATTGGGCACTTGTACTGACTTGTACTGAGCGGCGTCGTTGGCGCAGCCTAAGAAGAGAAGTATTGAGCATTGATTATTCCCCTTGTCTCCCTTGTCTACCTTGTCCCCATGCCCCATTCCCCATTCCCTAACTAGTAATCGTCCCAGTCAGAGGAGAACTAGGACTAGCATAATCTTTGATGGGCATCCTGCCAGCAAGGTATGCTAGACGGCCGGCGACTGTTGCTAAATTCATAGCACGAGCCATTGCTGCTGGATTTGGAGAAAGAGCGATCGCACTATTAATTAACAAGGCATCTGCTCCCAATTCCATTGCCTGGGCAGCTTCCGAAGGTGAACCAATACCGGCATCTACCACCACTGGCACACCTGCATTTTCGATAATAATTTGGATGTTAGCAGTTGTTTTCAGCCCTTGTCCAGATCCAATCGGCGATGCCAAAGGCATTACTGTCGCACAACCGACATCTTCTAAGCGCTTGGCTAACATAGGGTCAGCGTTGATATAGGGCAATACTGCAAAACCCTCTTTAACTAGTTGTTCTGCTGCTTGCAGCGTCCCAATCGGGTCTGGGAGTAAATACTTAATGTCAGGTATTACTTCTAACTTGACAAAGTTATTATCTTCCTGCCCTAACAATTTCGCCATTTCTCGCCCCAAACGCGCCACCCGAATTGCCTCTTCAGCAGTTTGACAACCTGCGGTATTGGGTAACATCCAAATTTTCGTCCAATCCAAGGCTTCGGCTAAACCTTCATGTCCGGGGGCTTTGGTTTGTACCCGTCGTACTGCTACGGTGACAATTTGGCAATCACTGGCGGTAATACTTTGTTGCATTTCCTCGATGCTGCGATACTTGCCGGTTCCTGTCATCAAGCGGGATTGGAAGGTTTTGCCAGCGATTATTAGTGGGGAGTCTTGAATGGAGAGAGACGCGATTAATCGCGTCTGTACTGGAGAATCATGGGGCGATATGGCAGGGTGATGCCCGTTGGAGAAATTGGCAGAGTGAGTCAGCATTGGGGTGGAGGTAGATGGCTGGGACTGGAAACGCGAATAGTGAAAATCAGCAAGTAGGGGGTCAGACTTTTGTTCTAAGATGAAATCGGCAATTAATGTGGCTGTTACGGGTGCAAGGAGAATCCCGTTGCGGTAATGACCAGTAGCAAGGGTTAAATTTTGACAGTGGCTAGTGCCAAGGATGGGTAATTCATCGGGAGTGGCTGGGCGAAATCCCCACCAAAATTCCTGGATGGGATAATGCTTTAATTGGGGATATAGCCGGATGGCAGCTTGTAATAATGTTTGAATGCCTTCTGGGGTGTTGTCGGGGATGAAGCCAACGTCTTCGCTTGTTGCCCCAATAATCAGGCGATCGCGTCTTGGTACGATATAAATATTCTGCCCAAACAAAACCCGCTTTAAGGGCAATTCTGGCGCAAATTCTGGTATCCGCACACTCAGCATTTGTCCTTTTCTGGGGCGGACGGGTAATGGTAATAATTCATTTGACCAAGCACCTGAAGCTAAAACATAGTGCGCGGCGCGAATTATTCCAGCATTGGTTTGCACGCCAACCACTTGTCCTTGCTGCTGTAAAAATGCTTCTACTATAATGCCGTCTTTGAGTTCAACACCAACAGACTCAGCCGCCGTCCACAATACGTGAGCTAGAGCCTTATTATCAACTTGTGCGTCTTCAGGATACCACCAGCCACCAACTACCTCTGCTCCCAATCCTGGCTGATATTGATGAATTGCCTCTTTGTTGAACCAGTAAGCCGGGGATGAGGGGGATGAAAAAACTAATTTCTCTTCCCCTGCTCCCTGATCTCCCCCTGCTCCCTCATCAAAGACAGGTGCGAGGATACCGCAAGGTCGGTAGCCAGTATTTAAGCCAGTCAGGTCTTCTAATTTGCGTGTCCAGTCGGGATATAAAGCCCGCGATCGCCAACACAATGAACGCATTGCCAGATTTGGGATGTTTTCCGCATCTGGTGCTAACATCCCGGCGGCGGCGTGGGTAGCGGCACCCTGGAAGTGACGACAAAGCACGGTGACGTGTGTCCCGCGCAGTTTTAGTTCAATGGCGATCGCTAAACCAATAACACCGCCACCAATAATTACAGTCTCGTTAGTCATTAGTCATTAGTCATTGGTCATTAGTCATTAGTACATAACTAATAACTCATAATTCATAACTTATAACTTATAACTCGTAACTAAGGACGGAGCGATCGTTACCACAAGGCGCGAATTGGTTCGTTGCCTTGATTTTGCTCACTGGATTGCGTTTTTGTTCCTGAAGTATCTGTATTGCTGTCTGTTGTACTGTCAGCAGGTGATGTTGAGTCATCGGTAGGATTCTGGGCAACGCTACTCTTCTTGTCAAGTCTTGGGGCTACAATACTGCGTCTGGTTTGGTTTGTTTGAGTTGTTTCATTTCCTTCAGTTGCAGTTTCATCATTTTTGCTGCCAGCACTGCTATTAACATTGATATTAGCTGGCAGTACTTCTGATTTTTTGTCACCGGGACCGTTAGCAGTTTGTACGCCCATTGGAAAGTTGATGCCTAGTAATGTACCAAGCAGAATCGCCAAACCTCCAGCCATTAAAATTAAGGGTGTCCATCTACCCATCTTGTCTTACTCCTTTTTAACCTTTTGGTGTCCACACTATTCAAGAACCTTATCCCCAAAATCCATCAAACTTTGTCACTTTCACATCGCCTAAAACCGGAGTTTGACAGGCTAAACGTCGGTCTGTTGTAGGAGAATGGGGAGGAAGCGAACGCCGTGCTCGGTCACGCCAATTCGCTGCTAATACTTTGCCCTGCTAGATAAACTCTTGACATCCTTAGACATCCTTCCTTTATTTGACGTTTCATCGGGTGGAGTCGGCTCCAGAACCCTCCGCGCCCAGACACGGTTTAGCCATCCGTGTTTAATATCTAGTGTCCTAGTTTCTCTACCTTAACCGTACAGATACCGCAACTGCTAATGCCGCGACAGTTTATTACCTTAGCACCGTCATTGTAGAGGTGAATACGATTTTGCCGCAAAACTTTTCCGAGATTCCTTCCCTGTCTGCACTCAATTGTTTTACCTTGAGCTAGTATCTTAGGCATTTTTAAATCGCCAAACTGGCATTTTATTGTATATTGACACATTGCCTCGAAAGTTGTATAGCCTGTCCCAGTTTTATGACCACAAATTCCTCATCTCAACTTTGGCTCTATGACACTACACTACGGGATGGCACTCAGCGCGAGGGGCTATCAGTATCGATAGAAGATAAGTTACGCATTGCCAAGAGACTCGATCAACTAGGAATTCCCTTTATTGAAGGTGGTTGGCCTGGTGCTAATCCCAAGGATGTAGAATTTTTCTGGCAACTCCAAAAAAATCCGCTCAAACAAGCTGAAGTTGTGGCTTTCTGTTCAACTCGACGCCCCAATACCACTGCCGCAACTGAACCGATGCTACAGGATATTTTGGCTGCGGGAACTCGCTGGGTAACGATTTTTGGCAAGTCTTGGGATTTACATGTCACAACCGGACTCAAAACGACATTAGAAGAAAATTTGGCGATGATTTGCGACACAATTGAGTATCTCCGTTCTCAAGGGCGTCGGATTATCTACGATGCCGAACATTGGTTTGATGGTTATAAGCACAATCGAGATTATGCTTTACAGACATTAGAGGCTGCGATCGCATCTGGTGCTGAATGGCTAGTCCTCTGTGATACCAATGGTGGGACTTTACCTCACGAAATTAGCCAAATTGTTCAAGATGTCAATAGTTATTTGTCATTAGTGAGCCAGTGCGTTGCGGAAGTTCCCTCCGTTGAAGCAACTGGCGTCATTTGTCAAGAACCAATGACCAAGGACGATGGCCAAAGAGAGAAGTCTGATCGCCGGAAGCCGACGCTCAGAACTTCGGGAACAATTCCTAAAATTGGAATTCATACTCATAACGATTCGGAAATGGCGGTTGCTAATGCAATAGCCGCCGTGATGGCAGGGGCAAAGATGGTACAGGGGACAATTAACGGTTATGGTGAACGTTGCGGTAATGCTAACCTCTGTTCGTTAATTCCCAATTTACAACTGAAGGCGGGTTACAGTTGTATCACAGAAGACCAGCTCACACAACTTACAGAAGCTAGTCGTTTTGTCAGTGAGGTAGTCAATCTCACGCCAGATGAACACGCCGCTTTTGTGGGACGTTCGGCTTTTGCCCACAAGGGCGGTATTCATGTATCAGCTGTGGAACGTAATCCCCTAACTTACGAACACATTCAACCGGAACAAGTCGGGAATTCTCGCCGCATCGTGATTTCAGAACAGTCTGGACTCAGCAATGTTTTAGCTAAAGCCCGTAGTTTTGGGATTGAACTCGATCAGCAAAAGGCAGAAGCGAGGGAAATTCTCCAGCGCCTCAAAGATTTGGAGAGTGAAGGATTTCAATTTGAAGCAGCAGAGGCAAGTTTTGTATTGTTGATGCACGAAGCTTTGGGAGATCGCCAGCAGTTTTTTGAAGTCAAAGGTTTTCAAGTCCACTGTGATTTGATTGAGGGGAAAGAAATTAGCAACGCCCTAGCTACTGTTAAAATCGCTGTTGACGGGAAAAATATTTTGGAGGCGGCGGAAGGTAACGGGCCAGTGGCAGCTTTGGATGCAGCTTTACGCAAGGCTTTGGTGAACTTTTATCCCCAAATAGCAACCTTTGATTTGACAGATTACAAAGTGCGAATTCTGAACGGACATACGGGTACTGCGGCGAAAACCCGTGTATTGGTTGAATCAGGTAATGGTCGTGAACGCTGGACAACTGTAGGGGTTTCTACCAATATTTTGGCGGCTTCCTATCAAGCTGTGGTGGAGGGATTGGAATACGGTTTGTTGTTACACTCCCAAGCAGAAGCGGCTTTCAAAGCTTATGGTTGACAAAAAACGTTATGTGGTGTGATGAGATTTTACGCCGAGTATCAAATGCTTCTCAAGGAAGCTGAAGAGCTTCGGCAATACTACGAAGAAAAAAATCGTGATCTCATTGCCCGACTTGCAGCCCAACCACCAAAACCTGGTCAAGAAGCTGTTCGAGCAAAACTTCAAGCCGCAAAAGCCAAGTTTGAATCTCGGACGTGAATTTTTTGGTTGACCATAATTTGAGAAGACATGCCGTGCTTCTCTCAGGCAGTATCCTGAGTGGCGGCTGGCTGGATTGGGTTGTCATTCGATTTATCACGTTTGACGAGATGAGATTGCCAGTCAATTCAAAATTGGTAAAAGTAATGACTTTTACCTTTTGCTTTTTTCCTAACTAGTGCCTAGTACTGATATGGTTAATTTAGTGGCTTCTGTGCCATGAATGCAAAAATAATAAGCCAATTACAATCCCATACTGACAATTATTATTACTCCTATACCGAAAATGCGTAGGCGCAGCCCGCCGCAGGCATCGCTAATATCGTAGGTGCAGACCCAGAAATCTCATGCTGCGACAAAAACTTGATCATCTAAAAGGTTTTAGGAGAACTTTTCCCACGATTGGGCAACTAATTGGCTCAACCAGCGACGTTGTTGCTGATCCAGCAGTGGATCATCTGCTAGCAACTGAGCGGTTAATTCTTCCAAAGATTGACCCTGAGCGCGGACAATTTTAATAACTCCAGCGATCGCACTGGCAACTAGTTCTTCATCAATCGGCTTTTGTCGCAGGGCAACAATTTCCTGGGGACTCTCTGGAATGGGATAATTCATGGCGTAGGTTTACAGAAATAGAAAATGAACAATAACTTTGACAAACTCTTAAAATTTCTTCACTGAATCTTTACGAAACTAATAGGGCGGAGTTTACCTTACTTTGTGCCTTCATAAAATCTGTCTTAGTGAGTAGATTGATGGGAGATGTCAGGAAACCATGAGAGAAATCCTTTATTTAGAAGTTCCAACTTCGGATATAGCAACTGTGCGTAGCTGGTTACAAACAGATTTTGAACCCGGAAATGGAGAAAAAGTGCTTACCTCGGAAGGCTTTCGCCTCAAAATACCCACTGCAACTACAACTGCTACTGGGACTATTGCCGAAAACTTGCCTGCGGAACTTTCAGTATTTGTCTGGTCGGTGCAACGAACTACCTATCTAAAAGTGTTTCGTTGGGCAGAACAAGCCTTTCCCAGCGAGGGACAAATTTTGCAACGCCTGACCAAGGAAATCAGAAGCCGTTTTCCGCATCATTACCCAGAACCGCCAGTGATTGATTTATCCCAACAATCGATTTTTGCAGCACTAGGCTCTGTTTACCCCCTTACCGTCAAATATTTTCAGAAAATGCCCAACGGTGAATATGACCTAACGCGTGCCTACTGGTGGGAACAAAGATGGCGCGAAGGGGTACGCAATCCGCAGCAGCCGCGTCAAGTCGTGTTTTCCTATGTGAGAGGAGCAGGGGAGCAGGTGGTCACTGAGCTTTACCCAAGTGGAAGCAGGGGGGAAATAACCAATACCCCATTCCCAATGCCCAATACTTCTCTACGAGAGGCTGCGCCAACCACAACGCTCAGTACAAGTGCCCAATGCCCAATACTTCTCTACGAGAGGCTGCGCCAACCACAACGCTCAGTACAAGTGCCCCATGCCCAATACGACATCATCTATATCGGTGGCGCACTAGGCGCGATTCATGCGGCACTGATGGCAAAACTGGGATATAAAGTTCTGCTTATAGAACGAATGCCCTTTGGGCGGATGAACCGAGAATGGAATATTTCTCGCGATGAGATTCAAAGCTTGGTTAATTTGGGTTTAGTCACCCCCGCTGAGTTAGAAACCATCATTGCTAGGGAATACAAAGACGGATTCAATAAGTTTTTTGATGCCAATAATCCAGCCAAACTGCGATCGCCCGTCCTCCACACACCCACAGTCCTAAATTTGGGTTTAGATTCCGAAAAATGGCTCCAAATGTGTGGGCAAAAACTGCAAGCGGCAGGCGGTGAAATCTGGGATGAAACAGAGTTCATCCGTGCAGATATTGATATATCACAAGTACTTTTGAAAGTCAAGCACTTACCCAGTCAAAGCGAGAAGCAAGTAAGTGGACGACTACTAATAGATGCAATGGGAACTGCATCACCCATCGCTTGGCAATTAAATGGTGGTCGGGCTTTTGATAGTGTATGTCCGACAGTGGGAGCGGTAATTGAGAGCGGATTTGAGCCGGGGGTGTGGGATTCCCAATATGGAGACGTTCTTTACAGTCATGGGGATATTTCGCGGGGAAGGCAGTTGATTTGGGAACTGTTTCCGGGAGCAAATGATGAACTGACGATTTATTTATTTCATTACCATGAAGTCAACGCTGAAAATCCCGGTTCCTTGCTGGAAATGTACGAGGACTTTTTCACGATTTTGCCAGAGTATCGCCGGTGCGATATGGACAAATTGGTGTGGAAGAAGCCGACATTTGGGTATATACCGGGGCATTTTAGTGTGGGGAGTAGCGATCGCACAGTTGCCTTTGATCGATTGATTGCGATCGGTGATGCTGCATCACTCCAGTCTCCCCTCGTCTTCACCGGTTTTGGTTCCCTAGTTCGCAACTTAGAGCGCTTGACAACGCTACTGGATACTGCTCTCAAACATGACTTGTTGAGTTTCCGACATTTGAACCAAATTCGCGCTTACCAAAGCAACGTTTCAGTAACTTGGCTATTTTCCAAAGGCATGATGGTGCCCACAGGGAAATTTTTACCACCGCAACGGATTAACTCCATGCTCAATACCTTTTTTGGGCTGTTAGCAGACGAACCTGTTGAGGTGGCAGATAACTTCATCAAAGATCGGTGTGATTGGTTAACTTTTAACCGCCTAGCACTGAAAGCAGCTAGCAAAAATCCCGCCTTGCTTTTATGGATTTGGCAACTTGCTGGACCAAGGGATTTACTCAGATGGCTTGGTAGTTATTTAAACTTCGGTCGTCATGCCTTGGTTAGTGCTTTGCTGAGTCCGTGGTTTGGCCGCTTCTTGAGCCAGATAGGTTTTTGGCTGGAACCCCGGAATCCGGGATTATGGCTGTGGCTATTGACGATTAATTATGCGATCGCCACAGGGAAACCGCGATCGCGCGCTCAAGTAGCAAAAGCCAACCCAGAAGCCATAATTCCGAAGTCAGAAGCAAGGATTCTTAATTAGTCATTGGGCATTGGGCATTGGGCATTAATCAGTTGAGACTTAACTCCAAACTCCTGTACAGACGCGATTAATCTCTCCCAACTCCCAACTCCCAACTCCTAACTCTTGGGGCGAAAATTCGGCAATTCCACAGATGCCAATGACTTACGCCCCTTGGGTGGACGCTGGGGATAAACCACTGGTGAGGGTGAATTGGCATCATCGGTGTTATCACCTGATGACTCTGGGGAAAAATCAATCGCCGACAATTCTAACTGTGTCAATTGTGAAACTTCTGACCAATAGTCTTCAGTGTCTTCAACAGGCGTCTCGGTGTGAGGTGAAGTAGAGGAAACTGCTAAATTATTGGCTGGTGAAAGCTCAGAATCTATCGTTCCAGAAGTGGAGGTAGTTGCAAGGCGATTAATTTCTACCTCCAACTCCTCCTCCTGTGGATTTTCTAGCTCCTCATCGTCTTCTAAGATTGTTGCTAAAGTCTCCCAGATAGGCGGATTACTATCTACATCCGTTTTCGCTCCCGGCGGTGGTGATGCAGATGCAGCCTGGGAGGTGAAAAACATTTGGATTAGACTATCTAATTGCTGATCTAAATTTGATGAACCCAAAGGTGAAACAGCTTCTGGTGTATCTGGGGAATCATCAATTTCTGGAGAGGGTCCCGGTTGTGCTGGCGTTGGCGTGTCTTTCTTAACTGACCAGTTCCAAGAAGATGATGCTGTCGGAGTGGCTTCATTTCTTTGAAATGGGACTGGTGTTGAGGGTTCGCCCCAAGAATTATCTAGATCATCAGTTAAGGATTCTGATTCTGTTGACCAAGGTTGAATTGGCTGGGCGTTAGGAAACAAAGACCGAGCTTTTTTAGAGAATCTTCCTTGTCCACTGGTTATGTCTTTGGGATGTTTTGCAGTATCCTCTAGAGAGTCATAGGTAGTCCGGGGTGGATCTAGACATTTTTCCAGAGCTGCTTTAAATTGCAGCGTCTGGCGTTGTTGTCGCATCAGTCTAGTACGTAACTCCCGACAAGCATTTTCTGATTGCAATAGCTGCTGAGACTGTTCGTTGCTGTTAGTGTGTAGCAACGTACATTCTCGCTCTAACTGGGCGAGGCGTTGTTGGCTAATTTGTAGCTGTGCTTTATAACTATCAATAAAAAGTTCCTGGCGTTGAACAGTTTGTACAGCAGTTTCTAATTGTTGAAATAGGGATTTTATCTGCTCTTGAGCCGCAGCCAGTTCCTGAGTATGTTGGTTGAGCATCGACTCACTAACGCTCGAACGCGTTTTTTGCCATTGCAAAACCTTTTCAGACTCAGCTAAGTTATCTTTTAGCTGCTCCACTTGTCCATACAAGTTATTGTTAGCCGCACGCAATTCTTCATTCAATGCCAGCAGGTTCTGAAATTCTGAGTCAATAAGTGCTTGTTTGCCGCTTTCCGGCTCTGCAACCCAGTCCTGCTGAGTGGTATCTTGTGAAAATTGTTTATCTTCAGCTGGCATGAGGAGTGGCAGTTTTCTAACTGTCATATTGTCATTAGGCACAACTGCGTAAAACGGGCAACTCGCCTGCTCTGATTGTGGCGAATTAGCAGAATTTAGGGATTCGATCACAGCCCTCTTGTTTGAGGTGTCAGCTTCATTCATCACTCTTGACCCACCTGCTTAAAAATATTTAGCAGTGCTGGCATTAGCATTGCTTATCAACTGTGTCTAATCAGCATTTGCTCTAAAAGCTAAGTTTAACTCTCTCCAAGCACCAGCAATTAATCATCAATATTTTGGATTTAGACTGATGCCGTTATAACACTATGATCCTCTTCCCCGTCAAGAAGAGGAATTCTGATGTAGCTTTAGCTTCCCGCAGGGTGGGAGACAAGGGGGAGAGGAGAAACGCGATACTTAAAAACTAAACTGTATTGGCTGATGAAGTTTTTCTAGATGAAAAAACTGCATAATTATATAGTTTATTATTTATAATCGCATCTGTCTGAAGATTGTAATTAAAAATTTCTTCTTCAATACGTTTTTATACTGACTCATTTATTACTAAGGATAGATACCAGTACAAGTATCTACTATTCGATGATAATTCTGTAATCTTGAGCGATCGCGAATATTTTCTCAAACTGACATTCTTGTATTATATTTGTAGTATAGATGATACCTATGCACAGCTAGCTGTGCGCCCATACTGTGTATTACAGCAGATTTCAAGTTGATGAAGTACACAAGCTAAGTCTCAAACCCAGATATAAAGCCTGTTTTACTTCTGAATTCTGACGCCTCGGCGGAGTGTCTCCGGCTCCGCTCCTGAATTCTAAATTCTGCTGTAAATTTAGAGTTTTTCTAAAATCTATTTTTTTCAAAAGAGGTGAGCTATGAGTATTTTTAAAGTTGAAGTTGTCAAAATCAACAGTATTAATCCTCATCCCAATGCTGATAGGCTAGATATTGCCTCTATTGAAGGTATGGCGTATCGCTCCGTAAGGATGGAACTGAACTCCATTAGGTTCAACTCAAGTTTTGGTGTCTCCACCTTAACTCACCTTCCGAAATCGACTTACGAATTATTCTCTCAAGGTAGCCACCGGGGATGAAATCCGGCTAACGGGAGTTTTTCTGGTCTAATTTCAACAGTCGCAGCATCAGCGATGGGTAACAGAGGCATCAACCATAGGCTACTGGTAGCGATCGCATCTCCATCATCAGTTTTCAAAGTGTTTGCCGGTAATGATGCTGTCGGGTTTGTCTGCGGTACTACTTGGTCAAATAATAAGCCCAAACCGTCAGCAGATAAAGTCATTTGCACATTCCGTTGAGCGGGAGGCAGTACTAGTAGTGGTTTCTGCTGCCCGGTTTTCAAGTCAATTGCCACCACATAAGGCTGTTCTATGTATTGTTCCTTGGATACTAGCTGTGTTAGCAAGCAGTAGAGGGTGGGTGAGGCGATGTCAAATTGGCAGCTGAGAATTGAGCCTGTAGTTTTTAATAGCTGTTTCTGCACACCTTGGTTTGTCACCAAAAATAAATCTCGCGTGTAATCTGTATTAAACTTTACCATCGCTGCTTGAGAGCCATCTTTGGAGAAAGCCTGTACCAAACCAAACTGCGGCAGAAAATCTAGGGGTTTACTGGCATCATCTTGCAGTGGTAAAATCGCTGCTCCCTGTCCTTGGGCAACTGCTACGGCTTTACTATCTGGTGTAATCATAAAGTCTCCCCCCGGTTGGCTTTTTAGGCGTTTCGGGGCGGTTTTTTCTCCTGAACCGTCACTGGTTGCTGGCATAAACCATAGTCCAAAGTCGCCGGGATTAGTTTTGTTTCCTCGTTGGATGACAATAGTTTGCCCATCGGGTGATAAGTCAAATTTTAGGTTTTGATAATCTTTACTATCTAAAGTCAGGTCAACTTTGCCTCCTGCTTCTGCTTCTTTTCCAGATTTACCAGAAACGCCTGTTGTCACTGTGTAGAGTTGGGCTGAAAGTAAGTCTTGGTTATTTGCAGCGCGAGCAGAAAATAAAATTTTCTCCCCATCTGGAAATGACTCAAAGTCAATTACTATCAAGTCTTTAGGGGTAAGTATCCTTTTTTGCTCTTGAGTCAAATTGTAAAGAACTAACCGCCCCTGTTCTTCTTGATCGGTTCCGATGTAAAGGATGACGCGATCGCGTGTGCGGAAGCTACCAACAAAGGGCTGTATCAGCCGATTTTTGCCTTCTTGCTCCGCAAACTTATCTTTAGCTCCCTGTAACTCCACTTTATAATTGGTGCCATAGGGTGCTGGTGTCACCAGTGTATAAACCATCCGCCGCCCTGCCCAACTGAATTTGCCTGCTAGGGGTGGCTCAATTTTTAAGTTATCCTCTACGCTTTTTATTTCCATTGGGCGGCTGAAGGTGAAGGTGAAGGAGTTATCTTCTGCCCCAATTTGTTGATTTTGCCAAGTAAATTCCCGGACACGAGCAGTCACCACATCACCTTGCAATAGAATTAACCCAATCAGCACACTCAACAGTAGCATTAGTGCGATCGCTATCCGATCCAGTGGTTGGATAAATGCTTTAGATTTAATCATTTGTTATGGGGCATTGGGCACTTGTACTGAGCGTTCGCGTAGCGTCTGGTAGAGAAGCCCTTGGCGTGGTCACTGAGCCTTGCCGAAGTGCAGCCTAAGAAGAGAAGTATTGGTCGTTAGTCATCAACAAAGGACAAATGACTAATAACTATAAGGATTCTCTGGTTGAGGAATCTTTTTGAAAGAGGTAGCGGCAATTGTAAGTTGGCGTTTACCTGCCAAATTTTCTGTTACCATTTGTCCTTCGACTTCCAGCCAACTATCAGCAGAGTAACGCTCTTGATTATCTTGTAGTTTGACGGGCAAGCCCACAGGGTAAGCATCTGCGGCACAGCAAGTTAAGACAAATCGTGCTAAAAACAAATATTCTTTTCCTAGATCCGCCGGGTGGATGACAAATCCTTGCACCTTGACTTTTTGACCTGTATATGTATCTGGCTCAGGATAGACATTAACAGTGCGTACCCAGTCTACAAGCGATCGCTCTTCTGGACGAACACTAGCCCGAAAAGCTTGGGGTTTGACGCGTGTGCTTCCCAATAAATCAGCCGTCACACCCCTTTGGAGTGCTTTATCACTCGCAAAAACTTGCGGTGTAATGATAAAACCTAGAATCGCTGTCGTCAATAATAAAGCACTGCCCCAACCAGGGGGAAATAAACTAATATGCGGGGAGTTTGGCGTCACATCACGGGGACGCTGTTGCCAAAGTTCCTGCATCTTGAAAAAACCAATAATGATCAAGCTGATACCAGTCAGGACTACGAACCAAATGTAATTTGGGTGAATCAACAGGTTCAGCTTGTTAGTTAGCCAATATCTCAACATCAAAACGCCCCAAGCTGTAATTGCTATAGCATCCAGCCAAGGGAGTAACAGATTTCGGATTTTAGATTTGGGATTTTTATTATTCATTGGTCATTAGTCACTTGTACTCAGCCTTGTCGTTGGCGCAGCCTCTCATAGAGAAGTATTGGTCGTTAACAATTGGACTTTGGACAAATGACAAATAATTTTTTAAAGGACGTGCAAGTTCAGGAAAAGGGTGAAAACAAATGTTAATTGTGCTGCTAAAGCAAATAAGTAAAAAACAGTTTTGGGTTTAAAAATGGATAACATCAAACCAATGCCTTTGATGTCAATCATTGGCCCAAAGACTAGAAATGCTAACAATGAACCACTGCTAAAGGTTGAGGCAAAAGATAGGGCAAAGAAAGAATCAACTGTAGAACAAATTGACACCACTACTGCTAATATCAACATGACCACAATTGAGGTAATCGGCCCAGCACCCAAACTGAGAATTAATTCACGAGGAGCGAGGATTTGAATAGTAGCAGCGATCGCACTTCCTAAAACCATGATTCCGCCCAGTTCTCGGAATTCTTGGATGCTATTATCCACAACTAGGCGCAGTTTATCTGCAAGCGGTTTATTGGAAGTAGAGTTTGAGGTTGGCGGTATCAAATTAGCATCTATCCGCAGAGGTATACCTGCTTTTCCTCCTAAGATATAAGTCCCAGATTGCAAGATATTCGGTACCATTGCTTCCTGTTCTACTTGGTAAGGTTTACCACGGCGTTTGGTTTCAGGCTGCGCGGGTGGATTAAACTTCATATAACGAGCGATCGCAGGTTGGACTATGGGATTTAAGTCCTTTTGAAAACTGAAAACATATCCGATAATTGTGGCAATTGCTAGCGAAAATACGACTCGTAAGACCACTATTTCTGGCTGATCTCGAAATGCTGTCCAAGTTGACCAAATTACAACTGGGTTAATTGTTGGCGCTCCTAGCAAAAAACCAATTGCGACTGGTGTGGGTACTCCCTGAATCAGGAATCGCCGCGCTACCGGTACATTCCCGCACTCACACACCGGAAATAAAAAGCCGATCATGCTGCCAACTAAAGCACCCAGCAGCGGATTTTTGGGCATTTTTTCTACTAATTTGCGCTCATTAACAAAAAACAGCAGCAAACTGGAGAGTAAAACCCCAAGAAGCAAAAAAGGCATCGCCTCGACTAGCAGACTTAGAAATAGCGTAAAACCATTGTTCAATTGATTCATGAGCGTCGCAGTCAAAAGCGGTTTTGAGTTTTAGGGTTCTGCCTAGTCATTCATTCTATCTAAATGGGGATCAAAAACAGTTCGGGAAAATTAAACATCATTTAAGTAGCAAGTTATCATACCTTGCAAATAACACTCAAGGGCTGTAAACCTTTGCTTCAGCCGAGATAGTGATTTTTACCTGAGTGCATTTACTGACGATGACCATTTCTAAGATTGTCCAAGTTCAGAAATTGTTCCGATTCTAGAGGGCAAATAGCTGCATAGATGATTTTAAATTAGCTATGTTTATACTTACAGTAATTTGCTGGATCAGATATTAGCTCGGCTGTATTTTCATCAAGTATTCACACTTATGCAACATTTGGCGTCGGCGTAGCCCCTTGTAGACATCGCTGTTGGTTGCTAGCATCTTTAATTTTGGCTATTTTTGGCAAAATTTGATCTGAGCTTTGGTTGATTTTTTACTATAACAACTCTAAAAAGGCAAAACCAAATTTTAGCAAATACGGGAAATGCTGATAAGTACGTCGGCAAGAATAAATTAAACTATGTTACGCAATGTAAATTTTTTAGATAACTCTTGTGGGGTGGGCATCTTGCCCGCCCTAATTATGTAATTTAAATGCTGATTAGCTTATTGTGAGGCGATGCCCTTCGACAGGCTCAGGGTAAGACCTACGGCGGTAAACTACGCACTTTTGATCACAAGTCATTCAGTTCGCTATTACTTACGTTTGAGTGGAATCCCCCAAATCTTGATTTTTTGATCAAATCCACCACTGGCAAGAATTTTACCATTTGGACTAAAAGCGATCGCACTTACCCAGTCTGTATGTCCACTCAGTGTATTTATTAACTCCCCTGTAGTTAAATTCCACAGTTTAATCCCATCTCTACCGGCACTAGCAAGGGTTTCTCCATCGGGATTAATGGCGATCGCATTCACCCAGTTATTATGTCCTATGAGGGTGCGGACTAATTCTCCAGTATTAATATTCCACAGTTTTATGGTGCGATCGCGGCTAGCAGTAACTAATGTTTGTCCATCGGGTGTAAAGATGACAGCGCTAACAGCATTAGAATGAGCTACAAATTCACTGATTAATTTACCAGTAGTCAAATTCCACAGCTTGATTACACCCTTATTGTCACCACTAGCCAAGGTCTGTCCATCAGGACTAATCGCTAGGGTATAAATCAAATTATCAAAACTTACGAGAGTACCAAGTGGGCGTTGCTGTAGCAAATCCCACAGACGAATCCCATCCAAACCTCCACTGATGAGAACTTTACTATCAGGAGATACCGCTAAAGATAATACATTACTGGTATGTCCGACAAAAGAGCGGCTAAATTTTAAATTTTTCAGGCTCCAGAGGTTAATCCTATTATCATCACTACAGCTAGCGAGGGTTTGCCCATCTGGGGAAATTAATAAAGATTCTACGGCTGCATTGTGTGCTTTGGTAATATTCCCCAAATTTTTGCCGTTTACTGGATTCCACAGGCGAATTACACCCTCGTTTTCTGCACCTCCACTCACAAGAATTTTGCTATCTGGACTAAAAGCGAGGGATTTAACAGTTCCGTTATGTCCTTTGAGTGTGTAAAGTAGTTGGGCATTATTAGCAAAGCTGTTGCTAGTTTGGGAGTTTGGCGTTATTTCAATGGCAGCATGAGCCTGATGAATGTAAAACCCTTCCCAGGTAGTTACTGGAAGGGCAACAGTTGCGATAAATCCCAGCATAATATACCGCCGCAGAAAATTACCCTCACTACTCACTCTTTTTCCTCACTTTTATATATCCGGTTATCACAATCCATTTTGCAGAGTTATTTAAGTAAGTAGGCGAGAATAAATAAAAGTATGCTAAGTAATGTTAAAAAAAAAGAATTTGGCTCGTAGAGAGGGCTTTAGCTCTCAAAGTGGGGCTAGAGCCGCTTACTACAAACCTTTAATTATTAACGCCGTTCTACTTAATTGACACTCTCAGGGCTAAAGCCACTGAGATTCTTGGTTCAACGAAACCACTTAACGAAGAAGTCCTTGCGTCATCTAGATCAGAGGTGGGATTCTCCCCAAGCGTTAACTTTGGGTATGCCCTACCCTAGTTGCATTGAGTCCAGCAGTGCGTTGGGCGGCGAGCCAAAGATTGTTGCAACTGCCGTGCAAGTCCTGTTTAATTGAAACAATTTGTTTCAAAATTCTGAGTCGTCTAGCCCCTATAAATCTTTTACCTACTGCTAGGAGGAAACTAGAACAATGCAGTAGAACCGCATAGATTTAATTGTCTTCGCGTTAGCGTCTCCCCTTGGGAGAAGGTTCAGAGTCTACGTGTTAGGTAGCAATCGGGTTTTTAAAGTGGTTGATTACCCTTCCACTAACACTATTTTATCGGAAAAAGATTCAATGCGGTTAAAACCGCACGAGTCGCTTGTATCTCAGCACGCTTTGTGACTGAGCTTTACGCCTACCGGGAAACTTGTAATAACTCTGCGCTTTTTAAAGACGTGGTTTTTTCTTAGAAACACTTAACATTGGCAAAGGCGGACTAGAAGAACGAGAGGGCAAATAATGTTGCACTACAGGCTCCTCTGGTAGAGGACGACGCTGTTGGAAACGCCACAATTTAAAGGCTAGCGCTATCCCTGTCGTTCCCAAACCAAAAGCGAACAACGACCACTTATCATTGAATCCGCCAATCAGAGCATCCATAACGCCCATCGTCATCAATACACTGATTAGTGGCTCTTTTCGGTAGGTTGACTTCAAAAAACGAGGTAATAGAGCATTCATCACAGCTTGGTTGGTTCCAGTTCACCTTTGGTGTATATTTATCAAGAATAGCTCACCCATAATTTGCCTTTTTTATCGAAGGCAGACACTAATTATGATTTTCTTTAGTAGGGGAGGAAGTGTAGTCATTAATCGCCTTGCATATAGTAGTTGCAAGTCTATAATATTTCGATCACTAATAGCTATTTCGATTCCTCTCTTGCTTACATTCTAGGGCAATAATTTACGAATAAGCCTAATTAAAGTATCTAGGGCAAAGTACTTCGCTATCAATTGTTAAAGTCAAAACCAACTGGTTGTTCCAGCTGGTTGAAACTCTTTTAACTACTAGCTTACAACTTCTACCTTGTGCTTGTTGGTGGCACTACTTCAGACCTAGCCATGATAGCACCCCTTGATTGCTGACATATTCAATCACCACCGTCAAAGCGAACCCAATCATTGCGGCTCGACCATTCAAGCGTTCAGCATATTCATTAAAGCCAAACTTAGGCTCCTCTAGTTTAGGTGTAATCGTTGGTTGTGGTTGTGTCATTTTTAAGAAACCTTTTTTCGGCAAACGGGAATTGATATCAGACTTCTGGCAGAAGCCTGGGAAAATGGAGATAAGCGGTAAAGTTTAAAAGAATAGACTCGTTCTTTTCTTTTTAACCTTTACCCTACACTTGGTAGCTGATGAGCTGATTGCAGTGCTTGAATGCCAAGATGACTTGAGAAATTCAGCAAAAGCTTCTTAGTAGGGAGCTATACAATCGCTCTTTTAATAAATTGTTACTATTCTTTATATATTGTATAAATACTGGGGTAATAGTCAAGGGTAAGAGTTTGGGGCTACTCAGATTAAATTAACAAACTTAGGACAGAGATTAGCTATCTCTAATACGGAAGTAGCAAGACGGAAGTAGCAAGCTTGAGCTTGGCAGGCTACAGTTAAACAAAAAAATTATCAGAGGCGGTATATGGAAATCGGCGTTCCCAAGGAAAATAAGGATCAAGAGTTTCGGGTAGGGTTAAGTCCTTCGAGTGTGCGCGTGCTACGAGAAAATGGTCATAGCATCTTTGTCCAGACGCAAGCAGGTAATGGTGCTGGATTCTCAGATGACGACTACAGAAGTGCTGGAGCCGAAATTGTCCCCACATCAGAAACGGCTTGGAATCGGGAATTGGTTGTTAAAGTCAAAGAGCCTCTGACATCTGAGTATAAATTTTTGCAGAAAGGGCAGATATTATTTACTTATTTACATTTAGCAGCCGATCGCAAATTGACAGAGCATTTAATTGATTGTGGCACTTGTGCGATCGCCTACGAAACCGTAGAACAACCTGGTGCTAACAAACTACCCTTGCTTACCCCGATGAGCGTGATTGCCGGTCGGCTAGCAGTACAATTTGGGGCAAGATTCCTAGAACGTCAGCAAGGTGGTAGAGGTGTTCTTTTGGGTGGTGTACCTGGAGTCAAACCAGGAAAAGTAGTAATTTTAGGTGGTGGCGTTGTTGGCACAGAAGCAGCTAAAATTGCTGTGGGCGTGGGTGCGATCGTGCAAATTTTAGATGTAAGTGTCGAGCGCTTATCTTACTTAGAAACCCTCTTTGGCTCTAGAGTCGAATTGCTTTACAGCAACTCTGCCCATATTGAAGCCGCAGTCACTGAAGCCGATTTGCTCATTGGTGCAGTGTTAGTACTGGGACGTAGGGCACCAATACTAGTATCGCGCCAATTGGTCAAACAAATGCGTCCTGGTTCTGTAATCGTTGATGTTGCTGTTGACCAAGGCGGTTGCATAGAAACCTTACATCCTACATCCCACACAAATCCGGTATATGTTGAAGAGGGTGTGGTGCATTATGGTGTTCCCAATATGCCAGGAGCAGTACCTTGGACAGCAACCCAGGCACTCAATAATAGTACATTACCTTATGTTGTCCAGTTGGCGAATTTGGGAATTTTGGCACTGGAAGTTAACCCAGCATTAGCTAGGGGTGTGAATGTGCAGAATCATCGCTTAGTACATCCTGCTGTGCAACTGGTATTCCCTGATTTAGTATAAGGTGTGCAAGTATTAGGCGATCGCTTATTTTAATAGAGATAGCGATCGGCAATCAGACTAATTTTCTTGCCAAATGCGCGGATGGGTAGGTGTACAAAATGAGAAGGGGCAAAAAATTGTTCTCCATCTATACAAGACTTTGAGGGCAATGTTACTTTTAAACCATCCGCGCACCTTATGGGAACTATGTTTCAGCGATTTGCATCTTGTGCTAAGAATTGCAATTTCGCAAAATCCCTATTAAGGATTGAAACCTTCAGTGCCACCGTAGGCAGTGGCAAAATCAAAAATTGCAATTTCCCAAAATCCCTATTAGGGATTGAAACGAATCTTTTGGACTAGCTGGGCGAATCTATTTGCCAGTAAAATTGCTGAGGAACTTTTTTTATAGAGTCATGTAGTTTATACTTAAAAAATTGTATCGATTATGGCAATGGAGATTGTCCTTTGATTTCATTCAGTAGCTACAAAGTAACTGCATCTAGGTGGATTACCATATTCGACTCACCATTCTACCCAGATTCTTTAGATGAAGCTAAAATGCTCTACGAGAAAGTTTTGGAGCGTTTCATAGAATTGGTAGACGAAGCAACAAGCTCTGCAAATCTACTCGAAATTACTACAAAAGAGCCTGATCCTTTACGTATTCAACTTCTTAGAGTATTTCGGAGGTATGTTTCTCCAAATACGACAGTAGAAATGACCAAGAAAAAACGTAATATTCCCAGTATAATTAACGATTTTGGTGATAGATTTCGTAGCTTGGAAGAGGTTAGAAGAAATTTGAAAAGTCGTCCTGTACCCGATGAAACTTTGATGGCTCTTCTTTTAGAACAGAGTAAACGGGGGCAAAAAGGCTATGACTTGACAGAAGCGTTTTTCTTATGGTTTGACAGAGTATTTGGTAAAAACTATATAATTCAGGGGCCAGTTCGTGCTGGAAAAGATGTAATGCTTGATAAGGTTTTGGCTAATTGGGAAGCTCAAACTCCAGCAGATATTTTTATATCTCGATTAGATGGAACTCCATTGGTAGTTGGATTTGCTCGTTATGACTCTGATAGAGGAGGTTCTCAAGAAGATGATCGAACTGGTGGGAATCGAGATAAAGCAACTGATATTCTCAAATATGCTGATACCTATAAAGTGGCTTTAAAAGTATTTTATTTGAATGATGGTCCAGGATTACTACTAGGATCTATGTGGAATGATTACGCTCGTGTTGAAAGCTATGGTACTGGCAAAATAATGGTATGCACCCTGAAAATGCTTGATGAGAGATTTACACAAGATTGGCTTGAAAGTTGAGTTTGCTATCCCAATCATCTATTACAGTATCAGAGATAAACTCCAATTCTGGTGTTTCTTCAATATATAAATCTAGACCGCTTCGTAAAATTCGATTTATACCTATTAAGCATTTTTGCTCATATTTAGCAGAGCTATTTCCGTTAATGAAGTCACCCATTACTTCTGTTCCTTTAACTAAACGCTGAACTATTGTAGCTATAGCAAGTTGTGAATTATCAATAGCTATCCATTTTCTACCTAACTCTTCAGCTATAGCAGCAGTAGTTCCACTTCCAGCGAATGCATCTAAAACAATATCTCCCTCATTAGACGATGCTAGAATTATTTGTTTGATCATATCTGGATTTTTTTCTGTTGGATAGCCAGTAATTTTAATATTTTGATTGTGAGCATCCTTGAAATCAAGCCAAATATCTTGGACTGAAATACCCTGACTATTGTCTAAATAAACTTTTCTTCTTGGGTTCCCTGTTGGAGACCAGTAAATCTCTCCGCGTGCATCCATTTCGTCTAAAGTTTCTGGAGTATATTGCCAGTGTTTACCTGGAGGAGGTAGCATTCCTCTCCAGGGTTTACCTGTTGCGCCTTTTCTTACACCTGGTGCATGAACAGGAACTTTCTTATAAACTCTTCCAGTCTCCTTTTCAACATATTGATACTCTTTCTTTGCAGTAGTTTCAGTCCAAGGGTTAAAAGGCTGATTCCATATATAATTATCTGTTTTTGTGTAAAATAAAATGTAGTCAGCGGTGTTCCCGTACTGTTTACGTGTATAGTTTTTTGGGTTACATTTTTTCCTAGTAATCCAATTGCGAAAGTTTTTAGAACCAAAAATTTCATCCATTATAATTTTGACAGCAGAAGCCATCTTGTCATCTAAATGTATATAAATAGAGCCTTCCTCTGATAAAATTTCTCTTAATAAAACCAGTCGTTGACGTAAAAACTCTAAGTATTCCGCACCTTCCATTAGGTCATGGTAAGCATGGTTTCTTTGACGAGATTCAAAACTACTTCCTGTTGCATAGGGGGGGTCAATATAAATTAAACTAACTTTCCCAGCGATAGTATCATCCTTCAAGAACGAACTAAGAACTCTTAAATTTTCTCCATATATTAGTCTGTTTCTTGGATGTTCATCTACACTTATTATCCGGTGTAACTTGGCTACCGGAATTTTTAATATATCTTCTATAGGAATTTTACCTTCATATTCCAGACGAAAAGGAATTACATTTTGTTTTTTACTTTTACCACTATTTCTACTAGGTATTCCTGTTGCCATTTGAGTTAATATTTTTTTCTGCTTGTTTTCTACTGTTATTCTTTTGTAGGAACTCATCTAAGTCTTTTTTTCTGATACGCCAAATTCTTGGGCATACTTTTGTAGCTTTAAGATTATTTGATGATATCAATCTTTGTGCAGTTCTTTGGTAAACACTAAGAAGTTTAACCACTTCAATAGTTGTCAAAAATGAAATATCTTCTTCAGTCTCATGATTGTTATATTCTGCGTCTTGTCACATTTGTCGCTAAATTCGCTAGAGTCGTTATTGTACTACTAATTCTAATACTTTACAAGGGTCAGCAGCAGTACTTGAAACGCTTGTGGTAAAGTACTTTTAACTTTAATACCACAAACGCTATATTTGTATACTTCTATTCAGCGACACCTAATGGGATAGTTAAATTTCAATATCGGCGGCAAAGTTTCTCAAATTTTCCTGTCGCCACTTAGCATCAGCTTTCCGATTTGTCCGCAACTCTAAAACTCGAATTCCTGTAGTTGGAAGTGGGTTTAATCTTTCCTGCAAATGCTGCCAAGAAGTAATCAATTGATGCTGTACATTATAAGTAGCGCACAACTGAGCAAAATCAATATCCTGGGGAGTTCCAAAAAACTCTTCAAATGGTGGATCAAACTTCGCAATGGGTAACATTTCAAAAATCCCACCGCCATTATTGTTGATTAAAACAATCGTGAGATGTCCGACAAATTTATTGCGGATTAAAAAACCATTGGTGTCATGCAACAACGCTAAATCTCCGGTTAACATCACACTACTTTGCTGGCGATGTGCCATTCCTAAAGCTGTGGATAATGTGCCATCAATGCCGTTTGCACCCCGGTTAAAGTGCGATCGCACTCTTAAATTATTCGGTTTCCAGAAATATTCCACATCCCTCACAGGCATACTATTGGAAATAAACAGAGGCGTTCCGGGCGGTAAAATCTCAGAAATTAACCAAGCTGCCTTACTCTCAATGATTTCATCTATTTTCTCCATCGTCTGGTCAACAACTAACCTAACCTTAGCTTCTGCATCACACCATTTCTTTCCATAGTCTGAGGAAAAAGATAAATTTCTCTCCTCTGCCTTTATGTCTTCTACAGATATCCGTAAATGCGTCGTTCTCCCGTGCAAAGGGTCAAGGTTTTGGTCACTCTTGTCAATTACCCAGCGTCGCGGTTGGGTTGCATCTATCCAGTTACGCAGTTCTTTACTTGTAGGCATTTCTCCTACCTGAATCACCATTTCGGGCGCTAACTGCTTTGCTAGTTGCTGATTTCGCAAAATCAGGTCATAAGTGGAAATCAAATAAGGGTTGAGTTCGGCATAATTTCTGACTGGGGAGAGTCCCTCAGCTAGCACAGGCCATTGGAGAGTTTGGGAAAGGTGCGCGATCGCTCTACAATATTCCTGTGGTTGCTGTGGTTGGGCAACACCTGCGATAATAATGCCGCGATCGCATTTCTTCCATTCTTGGGGTATGGGGAGTAGGCTTGCCGTAAGCGTAACTGAATGGGAGTGGGCTTGCCGTGAGCTTGTCCTGAGCGTAGTCGAAGGGCGTAGCCGAAGGGGAGTCGGGAATGGGGTAGTGTTTGTTATTCCTGCGAAAAAGTCTTCTGGTTGAAGCTGAGACTGTAAATAACTCAAGTCAGTTCCATCAGGAAGAGGCGCTAAGGGATCGCGAAAGAGAATATTCAAATGTACTGGCCCCTTTGTAGGAGTTTGCGTTCTTTCCCAGCTATGAATTATCGTTTGTCGCAGATAAGCTAGCATTCCCATATCGGGGGAGGGTAAAGCTAACTCTGTTTGCCAATTTGGGTAGTTTCCATATAATCTCAATTGATCTACAGTTTGCCCAGAGTGACAATCTCGCAATTCTGGCGGTCTATCGGTGGTTAATATCAACAGTGGTACGCGACTATATGAGGCTTCAATGACTGCTGAATAAAAATTTGCTCCTGCTGTACCAGAGGTGCAAACAAGTACCACAGGGCGTCCCGTTGCTTGAGCTTGTCCCAAAGCAAAAAAGGCGGCGGAACGTTCATCGAGAATGGAAATCGCTTCAATCTCAGGTACTTGTTGAGCAAAAGCGATCGCTAAGGGTGTAGAGCGTGAACCAGGACAAATGATCGCACAAGTCAATCCCAGGCGCTTTAGTGTCTCTGTTAAAATATAAGCCCAAAGTTGATTAACATTTTTAAAGGCGATCGGTATCAAATCAGACATAGCTATCAAACAATCTGAAATTTTAGATTTTGTCTAGGGAAATTCAATTTAAAATCCATCTGGGAAATAAAATCTCCAAACAAGCTTGTTCCACTTTCTACAAAATTCACAATTTGCTCCCAAACTCTTATGGACTGCATTCATTTAACGGGAATTCGCGGCTATGGCTACACTGGATATCTACGAGAAGAACAGGTGCTAGGGCAATGGTTTGAGGTGGATGTCAAGTTATGGTTGGATATCTCCACAGCGGCCAATACTGACGCGATCGAAGACACTTTAGATTATCGCAGCGTCATTAGCTTGATACAACATCTGGTCAAAACATCTAAATTTGCTTTGGTGGAGAAATTGGTAGCAACGATCGCAGATTCTATTCTCCAAGAATGCAATCGTGTAACACAAGTTCAAGTCACTCTTAGTAAACCTGCCGCACCTATTCCAGACTTTAGTGGCAAAATTAGCATTGAACTAACTAAAAGTAAGTCCAACCTCTAAATCACAAAACGCGTTTTTTATCAATATCTATAAACCAGCGAAAAGAGGGGGTTGATGTGGTGCGAGGAAGGATGTTACAAAGAGAATCTTTCCTGCCATTGCCCTCATCACCCACTCTTTCTCAAAAAGCGAAAATTTCACCTGAGCTGCTGATGAACATTTAAAAGGATGTTTGTAAAATATCAAGTTGTATAAAGATCCCCCCTAACCCACGTCACGTATTTAGACTTTCCTCCCGAAAAATTATTGTATATTTATATTTGTGAAAATCAGTTTTTAATTTTTGGTAATTACATGAGAATTTATATATGTAATGTTGATGACATGATATTAATTGCCTGCACTAATCATAATTAGCTTTGCCAAGCCAGAAATTATCGGTGCTTAATAACACCTTACTTGATCATTAGTTAATACTTGTATTAAACAAGAACACAGGGTAGTTTGAGATTGTTTATGATTGAGATATTAATCACTTTGAGATTGAGTTGACACTGACAACAAAAATCTGAATCTTAGCAAACAAACACTATATTATAACATGTTCGTCCGCAGAATCCTACTGGTTGAAGATCAAAAAATCCCAGCCTCAAATATTAGAAAAAGTTTACAAAAGCTAGGTTATTCTGTTTTAAAAATAACTAAGTGTGGTAATGAGACAATAAAAAAAGTAGCAGAAACTCATCCACATGTAGTATTAATTGATATCTGCCTAGCTGAGGAAATTGAATGTATGCAGGTAGCAGAGATTATCGAGAATGAGTTACATGTGCCTGTAGTATATCTAACAGAGGGTTCAGAATATAAAACATTGGATCAAAATCATCTAAGTAGTGATTTACATTTTGCGATTCAAATGGCTCTGTACAACCATCAGAGCAAAAAGATATTAGAGGAAGAAAAATACAGGCTGGAGGCAATTATTAACAGTATGGGCTGTGCAGTGATTGTGACATATACAAATGGTTGTATTCAAATGATGAATCCCATAGCAGAATTAATGACTGGTTGGAAGCAAAGTGAAGCGTCTGGTAAAGATTTAGTAGAAGTCGTTAACTTAGTTGACAAAGATGGAGGAGAAACAATTGAAAATTTAGCCATACATGTAATCGAAGCAGGTGAAGTTTTAAATTTACCAGAAAACTCTACACTGATTACCAAAGATGGCAAAGAAATCACGATTGGGGATAATGTTGCACCCATCCGTGATCAAAATGGCAATATTACTGGCGCGGTTTTAGTTTTTCAAGACATCACCAAACGCAAGCAGACAGAAGCGGAACTAATCCGCAATGCGTTTTATGATGGGCTGACAGCATTACCAAATCGTGTTTTATTTTTAGATCGGCTTACACAAGCAATTGAACGTAGCAGACGCAGAAGCGATTATTATTTTGCAGTTTTATTTTTAGATTTAGATGGCTTCAAGGAGATTAACGATCGCTATGGGCATGAAACAGGGGATGATTTTTTAGTTGCGATCGCTAGACGTTTAGAGTTGTGTTTACGCAGTGCCGATACTCTAGCACGATTTGGTGGTGATGAGTTTACTGTTCTGTTAGAGGATATCAAAGATATTACCGACGCCACCAATTTTGCCAAACGTATTCAAAACTCCTTGCGATCGCCACTTAACCTGAATGGACATGAATTATCTACTACAGCCAGCATTGGTATTACTTGGAATTTTAAAAATTATGAAGAGCCTGCAACTTTGGTACGGGATGCTGATATTGCTATGTACCGAGCTAAACGGCAGGGAAAAGCTACTTATGCCATATTTTAGTTAATAATCTGCAAAAATTTCTGTAAGTAAGTCGGCAAGAATAAATCAAACTATAGGAATCATATTTGATTTCTGAAAAAATCTCGGTAGTAATGTTGCAAAAAAATTGTAGGTTGGGGAGCCACTGCATTGCGCGGGTTTCCCGCGTTGTAGCAAGTGGCGTTGGAGGCTTTGCCAAAGCCAACATCCTGATAATCAGTTGGGTTGCGCTCCGCTCCACCCAACCTACGTCTAGGTCTAATGCACTATTTTAGCCTAGAGGGTCCACTACGTGCATTTCAAAAATCAAATACTAGTCCTATATGTGTTTTGCAATGTAAAAATTATTGTTTGCGTAAGTCCTGGTTGATTTATAGCGGTTCTGAACTGGATGGAATATGCTACTCTAGCCACTACTAATGTGTATCCTACACAACTGAGAAGCCCGATAAGTCTGTCATGGAAAAAACCGAAAAACAGAAAATGCTTGCAGGCGAATTAT